>JAQCMZ010000006.1 GCA_028274825.1 Haloferacaceae archaeon | reverse complement strand
TCCCCTTAACTAAACACCGCCATTCGTCTTTAGCTAAGCCTCACACCTTGGTTGCGTAGCGGTAGCGAGCGTCTCTTGCAGTCTCGGTCGTCGCTGGTGGATCTTCTGTGCGTCTTCGATCAGCCGCTCCAACAGCGGCGGTGGTGAGTAGCCGAGGAACTCACCGAGTTCGTGAAGAATGAGCTGGGCGTGCGACCGGAAGGTCGCCGCCCAGCGTTCCGGTGGGAACACGATCTCGTCGTCAGCCTGCTCGGTGACCAGATCCAACAGCTCACGGCTCACCAGCAGCGACAGCAACGCCGCATACACCAAGATCTCCACCACAACAGGGTTACTCGTGTCGAACTCATCCAGTTCGTATTGTGTCTTCAACTCACGAAACAGCGTCTCTACCTCCCATCTACACCGATACAGCGTTCCTAGATCTGCCGGGAGGAACTTGTCTCTCGGCAGATTCGTGATGTACATATGGTAGTCGTCGGCGTCCTCGTCGCGGACGCCGACGACGCGGAACCGCTTCGTGTCCAACGACTGTGTCCCCTCATACTGGCCTCGCTTAAACTCCACTTCCACCTCTACGTCGATGTACTCCCGCAAGAGATCACCGACCACGTCGTGGATCTGCTCGCCTTCCAAGGGAATGGCGCGGGCGCGCCATTCCCGTAGCTCCTCTGTTATCACCGGATTTGCGTTCTTTTTCAGCCGACTCACGAAGTAACCATCGTTCTCGTCGATTAACGCAAAGCGGCGGTACTTGAAGTACGCGAGATCGAACAGCACTAGCCGTCCATGTAGCCACAATCCAGTCTTGAACAACGTGCTGTCATGCGCTTTTTCATCGGTCACGTCGATCCGTTCAATCGTCTGGTCGGTGGCATTGTGGAGCAGGTGGAGCTTCGCTCCAGCCTGCTCCTCGTGGCGAGCTTGGAACTCGTCGGAAAGGAACTCGTGTAGCCGCAACACCGTTCCATCAGCGATCATCACGTCTCTGAATCGGTCAATATCAGCCTCAACAGAATTGGGAACAGCGACCTCGTCGAGACCACGCTCAACGAAGTCGGGGAGATACTCCGCAAGTGACGGTGTCAACCGCTGATAGAAACCACCGGGAGAGATTGTCTCATCGGCTGTCGAGTTGTAGCTGCGTCTGAAGCCGGCGAGTGTTCGGCTTTCGCCTACGGCGAAGCCGAACACGAGCGCCCACACGAGGACGGGAATCTGAAGCTTACCCTCGCGCTCGACCACGCCGAGTTCCTCGGCGTGCTCTTCGAGGAACTCAGAGGGAAACAATGTAGTGAGCCGACGCATGATTCTCGATGAGGAGGCGTCTGTGTGCACAGCGGACACCTCCTCTTTTCTCTCGAAAAGAAGCCTCGATTAGCTACTGCTGTAGTGCGGTTCTTCTCTTAGCTAAAGACGAATGAATCATCGTGGCGGTGAAGACTCCCAGTAGTGATATCCTCCCGCGGCTAAAGGCGCGGGCCTCCCACCCGGTGTTGGCCGGGGAGGTCGATCCTGAAGGGTGGGAGTCTCAGGGTTGCTGGACAGTCACCCAGCGGCTCTGCCAGGAAGCCGTCACTCGTCGCCTGCAAAGGGCTTGGAGTTACCTGCTTATCTACCGACTGTCGGCGTGGTCGGCTTCGCTGTTGAGTTCGGCTGGAGGCCGTGGCAAACACCGAGTCAACTGCCAGTTGTCCACGCACGAGGTTGTGTACGGTATATCATGTCAAGAATTGTCGGATTCATCTGGTGGCTCAAGCCACCAGTATTCTCCGTGAATCTCTATAACCCGAAACTCTGCAGAGTCCCGGGCTGGTCACAGTGGTGACAGCAAGCCGCCTCTTGAAGCTGTCTCAGAAGATCACCTCTAAACGGTCTACAATGTAAATACAAAATTACAGTTATACACCGCGACAGCCCGGATGTTTTATATCTCTCCTGAGTGAGTTTGGTTCCAATGAGTGATAATACACGGAGTGAAGAGACAATCAGCATTGCTGAAGACAGGTTGAGCGTGGAAAAATCATTTACCAACAGTGAATTCCCGGTCCCGGCCGTAAGCTTTCGAATCAGGTCTGACAGAGAAGAACCGGTGCGCGTCCGCGTGATCGATGAGATCCCCGAGTCGTTCCCGATGGAACGAATCGGATTCCACCCGGAATTCGAGGGCGACAACTGGACTGCCTACGAAAATCACACTGTCGAGTACGAGCGGGTGATCGATCCGGACGCAGACGGGGTGCACACGGTTTACGGAATTCGAGCAGAAGACCCAGATGTCGACGCATTCTTGACTACCCCGTCGGTCACGCAAGCGCTTCTCGACGAAGAGATTGAATCTGTTATTGGCGCTGACGACTCGGAAGCTGTCAGAGAGGTGATTGCGGGCGACCGCGACACACTGTTAGGGATAGATGAGACCGAGGATGAGACTGCAGATACCGACTCTGTCAGTGCGGATTCATTGCCGGAGGAGACAGCCGCAGAGTCACACGACCAGGGAGAAGACAGTTCAGCCACACCGGAGCCACAGGCCTCATCTGACGACCCCGACCAAGCGGCCACGGGATTCGGAGACAACACCACCGCAAACACTGCCGACGAGGACGCACATAGTGTCTTCGATACGCCTGACAGGGTGTCTGTCCCATCGGCGGAGGATCCGCCTGCTGGAGGAACATCAGGAGTCGATGACGATGGAGTAGCCGCCTCGTTAGCTGATGAAATTCGGAACGGAACAGTCGACGACGACGATCTCGCACTTCTCGCGGAGAATCTGGAACTGGTGGATAATGAAAGTGTCAACGTCCAGATCGACCATATCCAGTCACAGTTGGCTGATCTTGAAGCATACACCTCTGCACTCGAAGAGTTCCTCAATGAAGAAGGAACTGCACAGCAAGTGTTCAGAGAACTGCAAAACGAATTGAACCGGATGTCGAACAACGTCGCTGACCTCAGCGCTCGTGTTGATCACGCCGAGTCCAACAGACAGGAAATTGCAGAGGTGGCCGAACAGGCACAGTCCACGGCCAATTCAATCGACGACCGTGTGACCGAGCTAGCGTCTTCGGTCGATGACACCGTCGAGAACGTCACAGATCTCACGGGGCAAGTTCAGGATGCCACCGACGATATCGACTCGGTGGATTCAGAACTCGGCGAAGTACGAGACGAACTGGCAGACTTCGACGCGCAAGTAACGTCGATAGAAGATGAATTCGAAGACCGGCTTGAAACCGAGAGTGAGGAACTCGAAGAGCGACTCGAGACTGAGACTGCAGAGTTTGAAGACAGTCTCGATGAGGTCACCGATGAACTGGCAGATATCAGTGAGCGACTCGAGGAGTTCGAGGAGTTCCGAGAGAGCCTCAGCGACGCATTTGGTAACTGACCATCTGTGACCGTTCATAATAGCTAAATAGCGTATTGCTGATTTTTTATCTTCAGTGACGCTCCGCGAGTAGCGGTGTCCTAGCCGGTGACACTCCGATTATCGGTGCTTAGGCGAGAGCAGCCAAACGAAACTTCCACAGGTGATCCGTGCGGGTTCGTCACCACCAGACGAGTGAACGCCTGGCTCGTGAGTGGACGTGACAAAGGACCGGTCCAACGCGTCGAGTGTCAACACTAAGCTGGGCGGCTAGTGCGAATGCCGGCACTCGCATCAGGAGATGGCCGATACTCACTACTTCAGTCCGATTGAGGTGGCCTGACTTGATAGCTTGTATTCTCTTGATGTAATAAACCGGAACTCGTTTGAGGACCACTGTGAGTATAGGTGTAATGACTGAACCGGTACCAGTTGCGGTTCCACGAAAAGGCCGGCCGCTCGAGGCTGTGTTGGAGCGGTTTGCCTCCGTCGCTGATATGACTCCGTTGGCTGACGAGATCTGTTCTACGCTTCGGTATGAAAAAAGCATCACCAAAGGGACTCTCAAGACCGAAATGGAACCTTATCAACGCCTTATCGAGTACTCGAGTCTGGAAACCGCTGCTAGCCCAGAGTATACACTTCTCCGAGACAATCGAGACGGGAAACCACGACGGATCGTGTTCGACTCCGTTACTCTGGACGTCGACGGGACACCTGTCCAGTTAATCGGTCGTGAAGAGCCATTCCGCGCCCTTCGGACACACACCTTTGGGCTCGGATTTGACGCCGCGGATCTGATTCTGGAGGAAGTTGTCGATCTCCGTCCAGAAGGTGTTGAAAGCTTGGCTGGTCTTAACGACCGGATCGACCCTCGAGAGTCTGATGTCCGAGTCGTGTCCGGACTAGACGACACGGTCCATCACACGCTGTTGGCGACCCCATCGGCACTGCCGGCGGGTGACAAACTGGACCGCTCGTTCGTGGCCGACTACGAGGGTCCCGTCTGTATCTCACCACGATACGAGCGGCTAGTGACCGCCGTTATCGGGACCGATGCACTTGACCGGTGTTATTTCACCTACCCTGACTCTGGTCAGGAAGAAGAATCAGCGATTGCAGAGGTTGGATTCGGGGTCTATCTGACCGTCACTGGGTCAACAGCCCGAGACCACGGGCTCGTTCCGGGGACCGATTTGTTCCCCAGTGAAACCGTTCTACTCGAGAATATCGCTGAAACGACGCCCCGTGTCCAGAGTGTCCGCGAAGCGATTGCACTCTCAGAAGATTCCGCTCTCCCGATGTGATCGGCGACCAGTCGCCACATCTGTATCAGCGCGAAAACCTATGGTTCAATCGTGGGTGGCTGACGATCTGAAAGAGACTCATTTTCTGTACAGGCGGTACAAGACGCCTACTCCGGCTCTTGACCCCAGGGTGGGTTCGCGAGGATAGAGATGTCTGTCCTATCTCTGAAAAGCCATCTCTCCAGTCACGTAATCCAACCCCTCCAGATAGTTATCATGAGCTACCCGGTACGCAATCTCATTGACATCCTCCTCCGCGTAACCGCGTCGTCACGCTGCGCGTGACTGCCCGCCAGACGGAGTCTGGCGACGGCCGAATCCTGAGCGGTGGAGATGTCAGGGTTGCAGTCCAACCGAACTCCAGTACGGGAAGAATCCGTGTGGGGGTCACGGACTGAACTGGGTGGGACTGCTGGGAGTGGCCACCCTGGGACTCCTCTCCTCAGTCGTGTTCGGACTCCCAGAGTTGTGTGTGCCTCGGGGAGTCCGGCAGACTTCGACGGACGTGGAGTTACTTTCTGTGCGGACAGCAGTCGGGCACTGCATCGGTTCAGTATCGGACCCGACCGGTCACCCGACTGGGTCCGATTACTGTCTCATTGCGTGGGGCGGACAGGCCGCCATCGTCGGACTGGCAGGAATCGCTTCGTTTCCAGCCTGATTCCTCCCTACACGGAGGATGCCTGTCAATTCAAGCTGCGGATTTTCAACTCTCAGGGTGGCTATTCCTGCGTGGGTTGAGTCACAATTGTCGGATTCATTCTGCGCGTAAAGACGCAGGTATTCTCCTTGTATCTCAATAAGGGATAAGATCAGATTAGATCAGACGGAGTAGCTCAAATACCGAGCTTTAATCTTGCATGATGGAGACTGTGTTCGACTCATCACTGTACTTCTCGTCGAATTCGCCGATGAGCTGGCCCATCTGAGCGTACCAATCGTTGAGCATTCGTTGCATCTCTTGTGCGACCTCGCTGGCGTTTCGCGGGAGATACACGTGGTAGTAGCCGCCCTGATCGTAGTTCACCTGCTGTTTGGTGACGATCCCAGCCTGCATCAGTCGCTGGACAGATCGGTACGCGGTGGACCGCTCACGGTCGACTTCCTCGGCGATTTCATCGACAGTGAGGGGCTCACCCGATTCGTTCATGATCTGAAAAACCTCTCTGTCGATTTGTTTGAGACTGTGGAAACACTCGAGTAGCCCCTCACATTGCATATCCTGCTGGAGCATCTCACTCATCGAATCGGGCATTGATTGTCATATAGCCGGTCAGTGAGTAAAAAGCATTTGTATAAGAGGCACAATACTATGATCATTTTTCGTCGTGTCATCACCATGTTCGTGATGGTCAGTTCACGGAAACTCACCGGTTCGGTAGCCTGTAGAGTGTCTTCCTAGCCGATAGTGAACCTCTCAGCAGACGATCAGCCAGACGACGGCTCTGCTGGGCCGTCAACGTCGGCTGATCGGAGAGCACGCCAGTATCCCTGCGCATACGCGCCCAGGAACATGCCGCCAAGGGCCCACGCTATCGGGTAGTTTCCGATTCCCACACTCGCGTAGGCGGCACCCGGACAGATTCCTGACAACCCCCATCCGACGCCGAAGATCGACCCGCCGATGAGGACGTTATTGTCGAATTCTTTCAACCGGCGCGTGAACCTGTCACCTGTCAGTGGCGCCCGTTTGGACGACGCTGTGGCGACGGCGAAGGTTATCCCCGTCACCACAGCCGCACCGCCCATGACGAACACGAGACCGAGGTCGTCAAACTGGAGAAAATCCAGCACGACTTCCGGACGGGCCATCCCACTTATCGCGAGTCCAAGCCCGAAGACGAGTCCACCGGCGTAGATCACCGGCATGAACCAGTGGCTGTGGGAGGGGTCGCTCACGGCGCCACCCCGAGTATTTGCACGAGTTGAGCGATCCCGATCGCGACGGCAAGAAACGTTGCCACGTTCACTAGCGAGGTGCCTGAGAGAGATCCGGTACCGCAGACACCGTGTCCCGACGTGCAGCCCTTCCCGACACGCGTCCCGACACCGACAAGAAATCCTCCGGCGAGTAATCGCCACCACTGAACGTCAGTCGTCCAGACTGTTCCCTGATAGACGACGGCATAAATCGCGGCCCCAGAGACGATTCCGGCGGTGAACACGAGTCTCCAATCTCTGGATCCGATATACTTCACGCGATTAAACCGCGGAACATTAGAGACGTACGATAACGTCGACTCGAGGAACGTACTGGCACCGGCCGTGATTCCCGTTGCCACGTAGATGATCGCGACGCCAAGACCGACGAACAGCCCACCGACGAGATACGGCACCACCCCGCGAGGGAACAACTCTCCAAGTGTGAGCAGAAGCGCGAATTCGTTCATATTAGTGTGTCATCGCGTCACTGCTGGCCGCGCAGTTATTTGGGCCGAGCTCGAGCTCGAACGCTTTCTCATCAGTTGGCGAGTGGTTGCCGAGATTCGTCGCGATGATCTCTTCGTAGTTGGCTGGCCGCGGGGGCATATCAGTCGAGATATACTCGACGAACGAGGCTTTGTCCAACGATAAAACGGTCATCGTGTCTCGAAGTTGGCCAAGTGTCGCTATATACTCACCATTAACCTCAGTGCTGGCAGAATCGCTGTAGTGTGCGGGCGCGACGAGGGTCTCGTCAGGCTGGCTCAATACCTTCTCACGGAGTGACTCGTGGAGTTTCTCAGCTGCGGCTCTCACGTGCTCTGTCTCCTCGAGATCCGGGCGGGCAACACTCTCGGTGAACAGGCCGTCACCGGTGAACAAGACATCACCAATCTTGTAGGCGGTCATTTCTGTCGTGTGACCGGGCGTGTGAATCACCGCTATATCTGCGTCACCGACGGAAATCGAGTCACCATCACCGACTGTATCGTACTCGCGATCGAAATTTACGCCACGAGTTGCGGCCGATTCGGGCATGACCGTGGTGGCGCCCGTCAGGTCGGCAACTGAGCGAGTCCCGGAAATATGGTCGGCGTGAACGTGTGTATCAATCGCGTACACAATCTCAGCACCGAGGATCCGTGCGTCTTGAACGTATTTCTCTGCGAAGGTCCGTAGTGGATCGATCACTGCGGCTTCACCGTCTGATACGACGAGATACGCTAGACAGCCACTTGACCGTCGCTGATACTGCGCAACTGTCACAGCAGAGTCAATCTCGAGTTCGACGTACTCGTACAGACGCGCCCAGCCTTTCATCCCATCTTCGAGATGAGTAACCTCGTACCCCTCGGCTTCAATGTTCTCGGCGACCAGTGCACTTGACCCGCCTTTCGCACATAAAACGATCACTGTCTTATGTTCGGGTAACGCCGAGAGCAAATCCGCCGGGATCTCGTCGAGTAACTGAAAGTACGGGTAATTCAGGATCTCGACGGTTTCACCGGTGATATGCCACTCATCAAAATCGGCTTCTGCCCGAGTGTCTAACAAAAAGACGTCCTCATCGGAGTCTATCTGTGCCGCTAGTTCTCGTGCCGTGATTGAGCTAACTTCCTCGTCAATCCCCGGAAAGTCTTTTTCTGCCATCGATAGGATACTATCGAGTCGGGTGGTGAATAAGGCTTTGCATAGTAACGCTACCGACGCACAATATTAGATTGTTCAAACGTGCCGAAGATACTGTACAAAGCCGGGGAAGAGCGGCCAGAAATCCAGTTGAAGAGACCGACACGCATATAACCCCGACAGTAGTATTGTGATTTAGAATCATTACCATGACTGAGCAAAACCCTGACGAAACTCTCGATGTAACAGGTCAGAACTGTCCAATGCCCGTCGTGAAGACGAAACAGAGCATCGACGAACTCGGTGAAACCGAGATGCTGGAAGTGCTGGCGACCGACCCCGGGAGCATGAGCGACATTGCTGGCTGGGCAGACACGACCAGCGGTGTCGAACTCGTCGACCAGGTCGAGGGATCCGACATGTTCACCCATTACGTCCGGAAGACGGAGTAACAGTATGAGTTCGGATACCCACCAAACCACCGACAGGGCTGAAGAGCACGGGCAGACAC
This sequence comes from Haloferacaceae archaeon, assembly GCA_028274825.1. GTDB lineage: Archaea > Halobacteriota > Halobacteria > Halobacteriales > Haloferacaceae > J07HR59. The sequence continues at coordinate 2,176 of JAQCMZ010000006.1, read as the reverse complement.
GCCAAGAACTCGAGTCGCGGGTTGATGAACTCGAAGACCGGCTTGCCGATCTCGAGGCTGGCGACGGAGACGACCAACTGAAGATGTCGATCATCTCCACAAAAGGCACCCTCGACATGGCGTACCCGCCGCTCATCCTTGCCAGCACCGCCGCGGCATTCGGATATGATGTCACTGTGTTCCACACGTTTTGGGGCCTGGATATCATCCACGAAGAACACTCGAAGAATCTGCAGCTGAGTTCGGTCGGCAACCCGAACATGTCTGTCCCGAACGTTATCGGGGCACTTCCGGGGATGGACCGTGTGACGACGACGATGATGGAACGACAAATCGAGGATAATAACACGGCATCCATCGAGGAACTGGTCGACACTTCACTGGAGATGGGTGTTGAGTTTCAAGCCTGCCAGATGACGATCGACCTCATGGACTACGACGAGACTGACTTCTACGAGGGTGTCTCTGTCGGTGTCGGTGCGGCGACAGCCATTCAGGATATGGCTGAATCCGACATTCAACTTCTCATCTAGCCACTCATGATCGTCTTGTTCGTACTTTGGCTCCGTCAGATCTTGGCGAGCGGACAACTCGCATAATGGCTGTAATAGTGATTTCACTATGATCTTTTGTTCCATAATATTGCACTATATGTTCCATATCATGCACTTTCGAACAGTCTCCGCACTCGCGTGGAGTGACGAGAATCCCGGACAGCCGGGCTCAGTATCAGCCTTATTGTTGTCACCCGAGCCAGCCCAGAACAATCCGATACCGATATCCAAACCCGAACGGTTCATGTCGGATTTGAGTCCCACTCGACGTACAAGCCGGTGCCAGATACGACAGTCACCCGGCACTCTCGACATCTAACTCAGAAATGCCGCAATCATCAGCAAAACAAGTCGACTCCAGTGATACGACGCACAGAGAACTCGGTCACGGCCTTCTCGAGGAAGAGATGGGGCCTAGCTCGGCGACAGCGCATCTGTACCGTGGCGAGATACACCGGATGAAGTTCTGGCGAGAGCGACTCGACCGGACGACAAACTGGGCAGTGCTGATCATCTCTGCGATCCTCACCTGGGCGTTCTCCCGGCCTGGGGTTCCACACTACGTGCTCCTTATTGGCGCAGCCGCTCTGTCTGTTTTCTTGACCATCGAAGCCCGACGGTACAGAGGATACGACATGTGGCGGAGTAGAGTCAGGAAACTCCAGGAGAACGTCTTTGCGTACGGACTCGATCCGTCCACCGGATTACCGGATCCGCAATGGCGTGAGAGTCTGAGCGAGGACTACCGAAATCCAAAAATCAAAATCAGTATGCGAGAGGCTATCGCGCACCGTCTCCGCCGAATCTATCTCCCGCTGTTTAGTATCGTCCTTGCGGCGTGGGTGGTGCGAATCACTGCCTTCTCGTCTGCGGCCTGGCCCGAGAGTGCAGCAATCGGGGTGATCTCAGGTGAGATTATCGTCGGGCTCGTCGTCGTGTTGTATCTCGGTTCTGTTGTCAGTGCGGTTCGGTCTCGAGAGTGGCGTGCGAGGGGAGAACTCCGCTCTGAAGACCTGCGCAGATAGCCTTCGCTGGTGGTCTCGTGTGAATCATCTCACATTCAGCCGCTAATACGGCCTCTACTGAGTGATATCTCTCGCCTCTATTCCTGGGTTGTATCTCGATATCGCACATCCCCAGCGAATTAATTTGAGTCGGCGCTGTTTCTGCAGGCGATGTGTCTCCGAATTGCTCTCGTCCAGTTTCTCGAAACTGCGGCACAGTAGCTATCTATCATAGCGTTGACCTCCTCCCCCGGGTGAACGCGGGGGAATCCCACGGCACTGCAGCCGCTGGGTTGGGATATTACGGTTTCACATCACTCACCGAGTCTCGGGGTTGGAATCCCCGAGTCCGGTCAAAGCGAATGATGCGTGGCTGAGCTACACAGCCGGGACCGCTATCCAGAGGAGGAGTCACGGGTAGCGTCTCTTGCCTGACATTATCCGCACCGTTCACGTCACCGTGAGCGACCACCCCGCACCGACCACACTTCCACAACCCCCGCTCCACACGACTGTCACCGTCTTCGAAGCCGCACACGCTACACGCACTAGACGTCCCCCGTTCGTCTCTCTGCTCAACTTCGATTTCCCTCTCACGGGCTGTGTACTCGAGCAGGT
>JAQCMZ010000003.1 GCA_028274825.1 Haloferacaceae archaeon | reverse complement strand
CTCCCAGACTGATCCGAACACCCGGAGGAGATTCTCACCCATTATCTGCCGAATCTCTTCGTCAGTGTAGCCCCGAGCAACGAGGCCGTAGGTGAGATTGTGGAGTTCGGTATACCGGGACAAGCCTTCAGGATACGGATCCATCTGATCTGCCGGGCCGGCGCCGTACACTTCGGGGTGACTCTTTCGCCAGACGTTCAGATTGGACCCTTGACTGATCGAGCCCTGATTGAGTGTCCGGTCACTCATATCGCCACCGAACGCGACACTTTCCACACCGCCGATGTCGACGGCATGATCGATGTGGTCTAACACGTCGTGGATGGTTGCTGGTAGTACCTTGTGAGTGTCAGGGTCTCGCTTGACCACCGGCGGGAAAGGCGTGATACAATTTACGCCACCGCTGTCAGCGATCGCTGCAAGTTGGTCGTCAGGTTTTGCACGCCCATGAGAGTTTGCGAGTGCACGACAGCCGATATGGGAGGCAACCACTGGATCGGTTGAGTGGTCGACAATCTCCGTCGTGGTGCGGTCGTTAGCATGTGAGACATCGATCACAATCCCGAGACCATTTAATTTAGCGACCGCCTCTCGGCCGAGCATCGTCAGTCCGGCATCACGGTACTCACAACACCCATCGCCGAGCGTGTTCCCACGGTTGTAGGTGAGGTCGATGACTCGGACCCCAAGTTCGGCTACAGTACGGAGTCGTGACAGCTCGTCACCAACCCAGTTTCCCCCCTGAAACCCGAGAATGATCCCGGTGCGATCGGTCTGTGCTGCATGCTCGATATCATCCATAGACTTCACGAGACAGTAGAGGTCGCTGTTCGCTCGGAGGCGTCCACGGACATCGGCGACGCCTGCGGTTGTCGTCTTAAAGTCAAACTCGGAACCCCCGACCGTGAGATTACCCGCACGGATTCCTGCATCGCGTAAGTGATCGCGATACTCGGGATCGTCCAAATAATAGGTCCCAGCGACTAAACCGTCGATGATGCGTGTTTCTTCGTACAGCGAACTCGCACGAGATGCTTCGTCATCGGTTAAGTCAAACAACTCGCTCGCCTCGGCGAAATTAGCGCTCACATCCGATTCTTGAATACGAGGCTAGTAAAACTGCGCATTGAGAGTGTTGTCGCTGAAACGGAACTGATACCAGCAACCGTTTGGACAGCTGTATCTTGGAGTAACAACGCGAGAGAAGCAACAAGTCAAGACGCGGGTCAGATGGTCGTGATCTCCTGACTCAGTGTCTTTCGGAGCTCGTCGATCCACTCGATCAGTTCGGTGACCGCTGCGAGAACCGGGTGATTTGCTCGGCACTCATCGTACAGGTACTCAGCCCACTCGAAGCGAGTGTACTGACCATCATACGTCGAGTGAAAATCAGATTGGCGACGGTCAGCGACTTTGGCACACTCATCTCTGAGTTCGCCGAGTCGACAGTGGTGATTAATCAGCTCATGAAATGAGGACTCATGACACACAGACTCACAAGAATCCACTTCCTCGATGATCCTCGCCACTTCGCTACTCATGGGCTTAACCACAGCGGCTTCGTCATCGAGTTTTTGCATAAGCTCGCCACGAGCGGTTATCATATTCGTCGTCGATTGACCGATCGCTGTGAGGAGATTTGGCGGGGGGTCCGATGAGACGTAAACCGCCGTCGAAATGTCTGGACTGAACTCCGCAGCCATGTGCTCTACAGGTGTCTCGTTTAGTTCGGTGGCGGCGGCAGTCGACATCACTGTCTGTTTATACGCAGTACGGATTTCACGCTGGACAGTATTGGTATGATGTGTTCCCGGGTTCGTTCTCGTCATCAACCTCCCAGTAGCTTGTCCCGTCCCGTAGCTAGTCGCGTCGACATCCGTATGCGTGTTTGTGTCGTCCGCGAGGTCTCGAATTCGACTCCGAAACCGTCGTAGGGCAGTTTGTTCCGCCTGGCATTTGTGTCGCTCGCTCGCGATTACCTCTGCGGCAGCCGAGAGGTGGGTCTGTGGGTCCCGGTTGTGATTAGCCATGGATGTGCACCTGCGTCGTCAGAGGCATTGGCAATCAGGTATCTAAACGTTTGGTTCAACTCACCACGTAGATACGCATCGCGGGGTGAAGATTTATCTCAATTCGCAGAGTTAGGGGCAGCGATGGCAGACCAGACGATAGTCACATGTGGTACGCTGATCGACGGGCTCGCTGATGAACCAATGTCCGACATGGCGGTCGTTGTCGACGGTGACCGTATACGCGCAGTTACGACACTTGAGGATGTTCCTGACCACGCAACCATGATTGATCACTCCGAAGAGGTGGTCATGCCTGGCCTGATCGATGCCCATCTCCACCTCAAGGGGTGGCCGTCAATGGACCAGTCTGATTATCTATCTTACGACGTCGCTGCGGGTGCTGCCAGAGCGACTGTTCATCTTCAGCGGCTTCTTGAAGCAGGGTTCACGACAGTTCGAGACGTTGACTCACGGACGGCTCTGGGTCTCCAGACGGCCGTCGAAGAGGGATCGATTCCGGGCCCACGCATTCACACGAGTCACCGAGCTATCTATCAGACCGGTGGGCACGGTGACGCTCACTATCTGCCGTACGAATGGGTTGAAGAGTACAATCCGTATGATCCGGCGCTGTGTGATGGCGCCGACGAGTGCCGGAAGGAAGCGCGAAAACGGATTCGTGAGGGTGTCGATCTCATCAAGATCGGGACCACCGGCGGAGTCCTCTCAGAGAAAGACCACCCCGAACAAGCGCAGATGACGGACAAGGAGATCGCCGCC
>JAQCMZ010000001.1 GCA_028274825.1 Haloferacaceae archaeon | reverse complement strand
TTCCCAGCCACCAGATGTACCCCCACCTGCCGAGGATGGGTGCGTCGTGTGGCATTGCCGGCAGCTACGGACACGAGACCACCCAGGTCTGGCGTATGCGGCGGCTGAGTATTCGACGCTGCTCCCTCTCTTCGTGTTCGACCCGTCTTTTTACGGGTCCGAGGGGTTGGCCTGCGATGCGCGGATTCAGTTCCTCCACGAGTCGATAACGGATCTGGCTGGCCAGTACGACGACCGCGGCGGCGCGCTGACCTTGTGTCACGGCGATCCAGTTCAGGTTCTCACTGCGTTCGCCGAGGCTGGATGGGATATCGTCACGACAGCGGACCCAACGGGTCGGTATGGACTGCGACGGGATAATGCGGTGGCAGAAGCCTGTGATGTGACGTTTATCGACGCCGATGGACTCGTCCGGGGCGTCGATGATTCACGCGATGGGTGGGCCGACCAGGCCGAGGCCTGGCTCACTGGGACACCCTGTTCCTGGAGTGTTGACGATGTCTCGCTCCGCTCTCTCGACACGCCAGTCACGACTGACCGCGTTGCAGATGGATACGATATCACGCCGGACAAACAGCAGGTCCCGACAGGAGGGACGACGGCAGCACGGGAGCGTGTCATCGACTTTCTCGACCAGCTCGACTCGTATCCCGGGAGTATCTCCGCTCCAGCGGATGCACGGACGGGCACGAGTCAGCTTTCGCCGTATCTGCGATTTGGCTGTCTCTCCGTACGGGAGGTGTATCAAGCAGTGACCGAGCACGATGGCGCCGACCGGGCGACGGAGATGTTCCACTCGAGGCTCTGGTGGAATCGCCACTACAATCAGAAACTGGCCGATTGGGCTGGCTGGATGGACGAGGCTGCGAATCCAGTGATGGAGGGGTTCCACGATGACACACATGACCCGGCCCTCGTCGAGGCGTGGAAACAGGGCCAGACCGGCTATCCGATGGTGGATGCATCGATGCGGTGTCTGCAAGCGACTGGCTAGTTGAATTTCCGGATGCGAGCGATGTGTGCGTCGTTCCTGTGTGATTTGCTCCAGCAACCCTGGAAAGTCGGAGCCGACTGGTTCTATTATCATCTCATCGATGCTGACCCGGCGATCAACTACACTCAGTTTCAGATCCAGGCCGGGATGGATGGGACGAACATGCTGCGGATCTACAACCCACGGAAACAGGTTCGCGATAACGACCCCGATGGCGAATTTATCTATCGGTGGGTCCCGGAGTTACAGGCACTACCGGCCGAGTATCTAGATCAGCCGGAGAAGACGCCGCTCCACGTACAAGACGAGTGTGGCGTGACAATCGGCGAGACGTATCCGTATCCGATTGTCGAGTACGAGGCTGCTCGTGAAGCGATCGTCTCGAGATTCGAAGGCGTCCGAGGGCGTGCGAAGCGCGCCTTGGAGAACGACGCTGTCGCTCGCCGTATCTCGATGTCTCAACGTGGCCGCGTTGAGGATGACCCTGAGGAAAAGCGGTCAGAAGGTGACGCTGATTCGGGGAGCACACAGTCGTCACTATCGTCGTTCTGAGCGGCGCGTGACAGAGCAACGCGGCGGTAAGTGAACTCGCAATCTGATGTTCGAGGTAACCCCACGAATTGTAGAGTGGGTCTCACGCTGGCCCGACAACACCAGCGCGCCGAGAGCAAGGCGGGAGCGCGTGGCGGGGCGGTGCTGGCGTTCGTGGCAGCAGGTGTCGCCGGGTTTCTTGTTCGACACCACAGCCACCAAGCCACGTCGGTTTCCCACCCCGACATTGCACCGGCTAGCTGCTCTATCGGGTATGCATCGCGGATCCGTCCCGGACGAGAGGCTCGTATGCAAACTGGCGGCTCTGTTGAGATCCTCACCCGTAGGTACTTTTCTGAGAGCGTGCTGAATACAGAGGGTGCAGTCAGCTTAGTAGCCACGTTTCTTCCACGCTGAGGTTAGCAGAGGCGCTAGTGAGTGGATGGACGAATCTTGCGACTTGCTGTTTACTTGCTGTCAACAAATTCTACATTCTTGAATTCAAACCGGGCTCCGCCATCGGCCCCATCAGTAACCACGACTTCCCAACCGTGTGCTTCAGCTATCCGCTTGACAATGGCCAGGCCAAGCCCTGTCCCATCGCGTTCAGAGGTATGACCTGCTTCAAATACATCGTCACGGGTATGTTCAGGGATACCCGGGCCATCGTCCTCGACATAGAATCCGGTCTCGCTAAGTCGGCCAATACGGACTGTCACACTGTCAGAACCGTGTTCAACGGCATTGTGGAACAGGTTCTCGAAGACGTGTTTGAGTCTATTGTCGTCGCCTTTGACAGTGATTTCGTCTTGGAAATCAAGTGTGGCCTCGGCCGTATCGACTCCCTGCCAGCAGTTCCCACACAGTTCAAGCAGTGAGATGGGTGCCGTGTCCCCGACGGTTTTTCCTGTTTGAGCGAGTGTGAGCGTGTTATCAATAATCTCTTCCATGCGGTTCAGCGACTTTGCATTGACCTCCTCCTCCGCGTGAACGCGGAGGAATCCCACCACAGGATTTCAGGCCGAGCGGAGCGGCCTGTTGGTTTCAAGACGCATTCGTTCCAAGCGTCGTCTGCTGGGTTTCAGCATCAGCATGGCTGTCTTGTGGCCCGGTCAAAGAGGCCCCATCCGTAGCCGAGTCATCGTCACCGGCCTTCTGCAGGGAAGCCCGGTCGCTTCGGCGGTGACTCTCTCCACTACGGTAGCGGTCTGCAATGTTTATCGCCCCGTTCACATCGGCTTGGTACTCACTCACCCAACAGCCGTCGTTCGAGCATTTGAACGTCGCCTGTCGTGGCCGGTGGCCGTGTTCACCGCAAGCGTGGCACGCTTTCGACGTGTTGCGGGGATTCACCATCTCGACGGGAATCCCCTTCTCGGCGGCTTTGTAGCGAATCTGTGCGTGGAGCTTCGCAAAGCCCCACCCGGGCAACCGCCGGATCAAGTACTCGCCTTAGACCATGTTCTCGCGGATGTACGTCAAGTCTTCCAGCACCAACACCGGATTCTGGACAGACTCGGCGTAGTCCACGACCTCACGGGTCACACGGTGGAACACGTCGTCAATCTGGTCCCACAGTGCGTCACCGTAGGACTCTGCGATTCGCTCACTGCCGCGCTTCTGAAGGCGTCTCTTGGCGGTGAAGTAGGTTTTGCGGAGCCGACGAACGGCCTTGCCG
>JAQCMZ010000531.1 GCA_028274825.1 Haloferacaceae archaeon | reverse complement strand
CCGAACGCGTTGATCACCTCGTCGTTGACTACCAGCAGTAAGCACGGGTCTCGCGTTTCGCCGACGGGGTCTTGCGAGTAGGTACACGTCGAGCCGCCAGGCTGGGCTACATTTCGACTGGCAGCCGTGTCTTCGAACTGTTCGGCTGCGGGATTCGTATCGGTATTGACCACCGAGAGCGGCACATACGGCCGACTCTGTTGGTCTCGTGCAGCGGTGCCGATGTTGTCGAATTCGTCGCTCGTGAGCACACCTCGATCCTGGGAGTAGCCGTCATCGGCGTTCCCGTCGGGATAGTAGATATCGATCCGGACGGTTCCCCGTTCTTCCAGCAGGTCAATCACGTCTTGTCGCCCCTCGCCAGGCACCTCGACGAGAATAAAGAACCGACCAGTCACCTCGTCGCGCACTTCGCGAGCACTTCCGCCGGACAGGCCGGCCTCGTCGACTTTACCCTGGACGATATTGACAGCCGCCTCACGCGTCTCTTCGGTCACACCCGGCCGAATCTGGTCGTACTCAGCGTATCCAGCGGCGGCAAGTGCCGTCTCAAACTGCTCTCGGGAGACATCCGCGTTCGTCACCTCGATATCTGCGGGGCGGGTATCGTCCGACTGTGGCCGGGGTTCAACGTTGATGTCAGTGACTCTGGTCCCAGGCAATTCCGCGGCGACGGCTGTCCCCACCTGTCCAATACCGGTATCACCGATAGTCACACTTTCTGCCGTGTAGCCGAGCAGTGGCGCACGGATCCGGGTTCCACCGGCAAGATCGAGGCCGTACTGCAGATTTGTCGCCCCCTGGGTGGCTTGTTCGCCGCTGATAGATTCCTCGGGCGCGAACTGTGGGGCGAACAGCGTCACCGTCGCGCCGAGCACGACGAGTATCAACAGTGAGATCCGCCAGTGGTTTCTGACAGGTTCGAGCATCTATTTGACTACCCGCTTGTATTTGTACCAGCGGAGTAGACTCACGTTCAGCAGATATGTGTTCATCAGGTCGGTACAGAGTCCGACCACCAGAATGATGCCGATATCTCGGAGCAAGTCGATCCCGAAGAAGGCGGCAGTGATCGTCATGACGATCATTGCAGACATCGAGGTGAGCGTCATCGTGACACCGGTTCGCATTGCTCCGTGGACGGACTCATAAAAGTCGCCCGTGCGGCGCAATACAGCGTTGTTCAATAAAATATCAGAGTCGACACTGTATCCGATCAGCATGAGCAGCGCAGCCACCGTCCCGAGTGTCATCTCGATTCCGATCAGATTCATCACGGCTACCGGGACGACAATGTCAGAAAATGCCGACGAAACGACAGCCAGCGAGGGGACGAGCGTCCGAAAGAGGACGAACACGAGCACACTCATCCCGAGAAACGCAATCGCAACACCGCCCAGTGCAGTCGTCTGAATACCAGCGCCGAAACTGGCGGAAACTTGCTCGATTGCGCGTAACTCCCCGATCTCTCCCGCCTGTGCTTCAAGTGTGCTCGTGTCAGCACTTGGCCCGAACGAGATCACGTACACGTTTCCCGCGACTTCTCGAATCGAGTCAGGGTCGGCGTCAAATCCTGCCCGGATTTGATCGCGTGCCGCAGCCGCGCTGTCGGCATCGTCCATTCCGATCCGAATCTCTGTCCCGCCGGTGAACTCGAGCCCGAGATTCGCCGGTGAACCTGTTATAATGTACCACCCCCCGATAATGCAGAGAGCAATCGTGAGAACAACGAGCGGGACCACCAGCAGTTGCCGGTTATTGTACTCGTCGTACTCGATTTCCGGCACCGCAAGCGACACCATATGAATTGGATTCCGGCAGCCCTCCGAATAAGACTTTTTATAACGGGTCGAAACGTTCTCTCGCTGTATTACGGGGTGGCTATGCAGAGTTCATCGGCTGATGATATGTCACCGATAGTCGGTGTTTGTCAGATCATGGCATCTGAGACAGAACCTGCACTGAGGCTGGTTCAAGATTGGTTGACATCCACCTCCGCGTAACCGCGTCGTCACGCTGCGCGTGACTGCCCGCCAGACGGAGTCTGGCGACGGCCGAATCCTGAGCGGTGGAGATGTCAGGGTTGCAATTCCACCGAGCAGCCACACAGTGAGAATCCGGAGGGCTGCTCGTGAGTTCTAGGGGGAGGGACTGCTGGGAGTGCCAAGCCCCCGGTACTTCTCTCCTCTCCTCGGTCATGATCGGACTCCCAGGGCTGTTTGTGTCTCGGGGAGTCCAGCAGACTTCAGCAGACTTGGAGTTACTTTCCTGCTGCGTCCAGCAGTCAACCATTGCAACAACTCATCATAGGAGTTGCCCGTTCACTTGACTGGTCTCGATCACTGTTTGATTGCAGAGGGCGGGCAGACCGCCATCACAGGAGTAAATTGAAATTGCTCTTCTTACAATTCGGTTCCTATATACGGGGTAGTCCGTCAGCCACCAGAACGCGTGAATTGGCTTGATGTCGTCGGTTTCAGCCTGCGCCTGAAGACGTAGATATTCTCCGTGATTTCTATGAGAGGTTGAAACGAAATGCGTGCTGTGTGTTCAGCGTCTGTTACAGCGGAGCAAATCAAAGCCCACTGAGTCGGGAGAGAAGGTCGAATGGAGCAGTCGAGATGGGTTGATATCTCTGTCGAACAGCAGGTTCGCGGCAGACTCAGGGCATGTATCGGACGCTCACGATACCGGGGGTCGAGCGGATTTCCACTCGGGAGACGCCAATACGAGCAGCTCGCGAAATCGTCGTTTTACGGTCTGTAGAGATATCTTCGACAGCCTGTTCGGTTTTGTCTTCAGGAACCGTCAGGACGTGAAGTTGCCCATCGCCCGCTCGTTCAGTGCGGGTGATTTCTCCGACTGGTTGATTGGATGCTAACTCCCGTTCATGACTGGTTGGCGACTCGCGGCTCTGTTCGATCGGAATCCGACGGCGACTGTCTAACTCGACGAGTTCCCAGGTTACCTCTAATGGCGGTTCTGAGGCGACTGTTCCTTCGACTACGTCGTCGGTGTCAACGCCGGGATTCGATCCGAGCGCGTGAATCTCCCCGTCAGTGACGTGCCGGAGAACAGCCGACGCTTCGTCAGCGTGCGTCACAAGAAACGTTCCCGTTTTTTCTCGCGCATCGGAAGACATTGATGTAATATTTTCAGTGGATCGACTTTGGAGTTTCGAGGGATCGAGGGTATGATGGGACGAGGGCGGGAGAGTCAACCGGTGTTTTGTCCAAATCAGCACCGCTCGCCGAGAATGGCACTGGCCGGGGTTCCACCCCAGATAGTATGCTTTGAGAGAGGGTGTCATAGAACAGTTGGCATGGGCTTCTGATATCGATTAAGAGGACTGCTGTTGCCAGTTTTGAATACCGGCAATAATCCTCCTCTTTCAGACACCGATTTTCTGGGAGTTACTGAGGTATGTGAATTGCTCTATGACACCCTGTTTGAGAGTCAACCGCCTCGGTATCAAGTCCCGAGACACTTGCCATGGCTCGTATGTAGAATCCGTGGAGTACAGGCTAAGACCGGGAGATCTGCTTTGCAAACCCCATACCGTCGGCTTCGTGGTTTGTGAACGCCTGAGAACATATTCTGGGTAGTCTGAGAGGACTGAGTCATGTTTGACTCTCGACAGTCTCCCCCCGAGGAGTAAGATCCCGCTCTCCGCCTGTCAGAACAGTCCAACAGCGGTGACATACTGAATGGCAAAGAGCGCGGCATTGTACCCGCCGTGTGCAAGCCCTGGAACCACGATATTTCCGGTGTGTTCGTACAGATAACCCAGAAGACATCCGAGAAGCGTCGCGACGGAGACGTACAAAACGAGTTGTCCGGTGGTTCCCTGCAGCGCAAGCAGATGGATGAGTCCGAAAAACCCAGCAGCAACGAGAATCGACCCAGAGGACCCCCACGCTCGGCGAAGCAGCCCCTGAACAACACCACGGAATAACAGTTCTTCGGCTGGGCCGACCACCGCAATCGAGACGGCGATCATGTACAGAAAGTAATCGGGGTTTTGTTGTCCAGGGACCAGCGCCTGATTTTGCGCCGGCTGTATGCCGACTAAGCCGGCGAGATACACCAGACCGAACTGGATCAGCAACAGCCCCCCAAGCCCGGCAGTAATCAGTCCCACCTCTCGCGCAGTTGGGCGATTGTAGCCGACTAACCCCCAGTCGTCCGTTATGATGAAAAAGCCGGCCACAGCAATCAGGAAGCCGGCAAACTGAATAATCGTCTTGAGGATTTCGTGAGCCGCTGTCTCAGCCACGACCAGCCCGAAGCCGACCGCAGCATCAGCAAGCGGAATAGTGACCGCCGAGGCGACAAGGTAGGCCGCAAAGACGACGAGAACCCCCTGACCGAGACGGATTGACGCTCTCGCGCCACGTTCCACATCAAAACTCGTTCCCATTATGATAGCCTATGAGACGAGCTAGTTTAGCTTTTTAGCCACCACGGCCTGATTCCGTCCTTACATAGCGAGAAATCCCGGAGCAGGGAAAAAAGCGGCCAGGGAGTGATTCAGTCTCGGAGGGTCGCAGTGATAGGGACTCAGCGGAACGTGATTCCTGAAATGAGTCAGTCCCTCGTCTCTCAGGTTTTCGTCCATAGGAAGTCCCCGATTATTGAGGAGTGGTTATCTCACGGTGCCACGAGTCGATTCCAGATGCACTATGCGACAGTTCGAAAAAAAGTGAGTCGAATGGGACGACGCGGATTTCTCGAAACGCTCGCCAGCCTCGGCGTGTCAGCTACCGTGCTGGACGGACTGAGCAAAAAAATGTTCGAACAGTTGGTCGACAATCCACAAACGGAAGTGGTCCGTGTGCTCGGGCACGTCCACACGAATCACGAGGAGATGAAGAAGGGTGCGGCTCTTGAGCGGGAACCTATCTACTATACAATTTCACGCGACCGCCGGCGGCGCGTGGAAGGTGCCCACGATGCCCGTAACCGCGCTGCGGAGATCCTCGTAGGGCGGTCAGAACCGATCGATATCTGGGTGACGACAAACTCGAACGACGAGAAGCAAGTCGATGTGGATGTGTACGAAACCGAGTCCGTCAGCAAGGCCGATATCGGTGATATCGAAGATGAACTGCCTGCAACTATTGACGGCGTCGCCGGTCGCGGAACGGCCTCCGAGGACGTGCTAGAAGATGTCCCAGTCGTGGTAGATCGCACACCAGCTCCGTCTTCCGAGCCAGCTCCACTCGGCGATGGCCCAGACCACTATTGGAATGACTGGGAGGAGATCCCGGGCGGCGCTGCGTGTTATCTCGGGAAAGACGCGGACAGTATGGCTTATGCGAGTCTCTGCACACCAGTTGACGAACACAGTGATACCAAGACAAGATGATCACCGCTGGACACAATATTGATACGCCAGAATGGGTGCCGGACACAGAGTGGGTATCAGGGGCTGAACCCGAAAAAGAGGCAAACTTTGACCCAAATCAGGTCAGGGCTGGAAGTACAACTGGATTGGACGTGTTTGACGCCGCAACCCTTGATCCCAAGTCTGGTGTCGAAATGGCCCACGAGTTCGCGGCAGAAGGCGGAGTGACAGAAGGGGATATTAGAGGATGTGTAGATGAAGAGCATCTAAAAGATATAGAGGACGGCGGAACGGATCAGTATTTTAGCTTCATGCGTCAGGGTGCGAGAACCGGAAAAGACACAGAATTTGGAATCGATAAGATGGGTTCGGATGCTTTCAAGACGACGCTTCATCAGAGCGAAACCAAGGGAGGAGACTCGGGTGGCCCGTATTATCTTAGAAATTCGTCCTCTATCATGACGAAACCAGGTTTGTGACAGAAGCAGAACTTGAACAGATCTCGACGCGATGGAGCATTATCGCTGGCGTCCACCAGGGAGATTTTCTCAAAGAGCCGTACACGGTCGCAACTTCGATGTACCGTGTCGAGGAGGAATCCGATGTCAAGGTATGAGTAAGACACATGTATCCACTTTATCAGTTTTACTAAACTGTTCGATATGAGGAAATATAATCTCAAATAATAATGTGTCCAGATAACCACCTCCAATCACGTCGGCGATTCCTCGCCACAGCAGCGACGGCCAGCGTGTTAACAGTGACGGGCTGTGCTGAGAATCGAAGCGACGGTGATTCGACTCCAGTGAACCTGGCAAATAAGCCCGATGGAAAAAACAATCCGGGATGGCGGATGGCTGGGCATGACGCGAGGAATACGTTCATCAACAAACATGCTGCGGGGCCGTCTGATAGTGCCTCAATTCGGTGGACTGTCTCTGATTCAGCGCCACACACGCTTGGTGATTACAGCAATCATTGTCCATTGACCGTTGATGAGACAGTATATACGACCGTAGAACTCCCGGAGACGGCCGACGATGTCGAGAAAGTGCGGTCTGCGGTGGTCGCAATCGACGCTGGGACCGGTGAAAGCGAACGGATATTTACTGTCGAAGGTCGAGCGTGGCGGTTGGCGATTGCTGACGAACGGCTGTACATGGTGGTGAACAGAGAGGTGCTGGCATACGATCTTGTCCAACGACAGGTGATGTGGCGGACGGATCCGCTGTTGTTCCGGGCATCAGCGCTTCGACCGGCCGGGGACATGCTGATTGCGACAGCCAATGGTTTCCATGGACACGCCATCAACCCGGAGTGGATGCCGAAAGTGTTTGTCCTGGACGCCGAGACGGGAGCGGTCCAATGGGATGGAAATGTCCCGCGTCACGCAAACCATAACGTCATGTTACCAGTCGTCACGGATGGGGCGATAATGCAACCGTACGGGGATACGCAATGGCATCTGGAGACAGGAACGCCAGAAGCAAAACTTCCGGCGGGAGTTTATTATCAGGTGCTTGTCGACGGGGAATTCTATGGGCTGATTGATGACGAGGAGCAGACTGTCTTCCGGTCTTTCGAGTGGCCGACGATGGAAGAGCGGTGGACATACGTCCCAGACAAGCGGGTGAGTGCGGGCTGGCCAATCATCCTTGAAGATGTGGTGGTCGTCAGCGGGGACCCCAACGGGATGGTGGGGATTGACCGTACAACGGGAGAACTTCTGTGGCGGACCAAACCGTACGACAAGTACCTGGGATCGGTGTTTCGGGTGGCGACCGGTGAGACAGTATACATCGCTCACGAGGGCGGCGCGGCGACGGCGCTAGATTCGACTGACGGGTCGATTCAGTGGCAGGTGCGGACCAATGAGATGGACTGGAGCATGTTCTCGGGTGGTGCCCTCGCTGGCGACTTGCTGGTGACGGTCGGGGCCGATGGAACACTGTACGGAATCTCCTAATACTACTGGCGATTGTTTTGCAGTCGGTCCTCGCGGATATTCCGAGATGGGAGGGGTTGAGTGATTATTCATTATTCGGGTTGCATGCAGACTCTTAGCCGTCGCCACAGGCACGGATCCAGTCGCCTCTCGTCAGTTACCCACAGCCGAAGCCGTGGAGCTTCGCGCTGCTGCCGCTGTGATCGCGACCGATATCTCTGCGAGCACTTTTTTCACCGATAGGTCACTTGCCCATATCGGACTGGTAATGTAGGAATAGGGTGTGACCGCCCAGTGATTGGAATAAAGAGAGACTCAGGATTTTCTCGCCGGCGTGACTATTGTGATGATGAGTCAGAGACGACAAGCGTGGTCTTGTCCGCCACTTGCTCGGCTTCTGAGAACTCACCACCGCCGAGAAGGCCACGGGCAGCCCGTTTGCTCCACTCGACGGCAGGCTGGGTGAACGTCTCGATATTCGCGAGTTCGCCGTACAGGACGCACGCCGCCTCGATTCCGTATAGAAGTCGGCCAAGAGACCGTTCGTCGACGCGATCGATCTCGATTCGAACTGAAGGGCGGTCGGCCGCCTCGAGACTCGCCTCCGTGGCGTCGAATTCGGCGTCGAGTAATTCGCCGAGAGTCGCCCCGCCGAGATACGACAACCCATCGAGATCTGTCTCCGGGATCTCCACGTCTGGGCGCTCGCGCGGGCGGATCATCGTAACGAGCTTGTCTCGAGGGCCGGCGCGATACAGTTGGAGTTGCGAGTGTTGATCGGTGGCCCCGAGTGCCCGAATCGGGGTCTGTCCGATACCGTCTTTCCCGAGACTTTCGGCCCACAGTTGTGCGTACCACTCCGCGAACGTCTCCAGCGACTCGGCATACGGGACGACTGCGTTGGCCTGTGCGCCCCGCTGGGCAAGTGCGTAACTCACAGCGCCGTATGCATACGCAGGAGACTCGAACAACGACCCCGTGAGCCCAGTAGCGATATCACTCCCACCACGGAGGATTGCCTCGATATCGTGTCCCTGTAGCGCCGCTGGAACGAGCCCAACAGCCGAGAGCACGGCGTATCGTCCGGGGACCCCTGATGGAACATCTAATGCCGGAAGATCATGCCGGTCTGCGAGCTGACGGAGATTCCCCTCTGAGCCGGTGGTGACGATTGTGCGGTCACGCCAGTCGATCCCTTGTTGTGTCAGTGCCTGTTTCACGATCAGAAAGTTCGAGAGGGTCTCAGCAGTTGTTCCAGACTTCGAGACGGCATGGATAACGGTCTGTTCTAACGGGAGCCTGTCAAGAAGCCGCCGAATCCGTGCAGGGTCGACGTTGTCGAGAAAATACGACTCGGGAGAGCCGCCGAGCGCTCGGGCGATTGTTGCCGCCCCGAGGGCGCTCCCGCCGATTCCGACAGTGACGATTGCCTCCGTGTCTGCAAATCGGTCGACAGCCTGGCGAATCGCTTCTGGATCGGTCCGCTCGGGCAGATTCAACGCTGCATAACCGTGTGAGTCAGTCTGTCGTCCCGTCGAAATCTGCTCGTGTGCATCGATTACCCGGTCATCGAGCCGTTCAAGCGTTGCCTCTGTGACACCAGGCGTTGTTCCCAGCGCATTCCCAATATCGATGTTCATGCTGACAAGCAGTACGACCGCGACTTAGTGGTTGGTGTGGAGCGTCGAGCCGTGGTGTGTGACAGCGGCGGGGATGACCGTCTCTCGGAGCCACAGGGCAGGTCGGTATCGGCAGGATAAGAGCCGGGAAATCGGCGATGTTAATCCGACTGGATACACAGTCAATAACATGGGCGGAGCAAACGAGGAACCGTACAACGGCATATTCGGTGCGTTCCCATATGCAATCAGAGCGAGCGATTCGTGGGTGTTCCGGCTGTATGCGGTCGGAGCCACGCTCGTCTCGGTGGGAATTGCTGTTACTGTCGGGATGGGACTGGTCGTGTTGATGGGTGAGACGCAAAACGCCGGAGGCGGATTGTTCGCCTTCTCACGGTCGATGTTCGTCCTCGTCGCATTCGGGGCAGTAACGCCACTAATTGCGCCGATTCTGTTAGTTGCTCGTCGTCACCGCCGTGATAACCCCGTCAGCGAACGATACGACGCGGCACTGGCGGCTGCTGGCGTTGTCTTTCTGGTCATGCTGTACGGAGGGCTCGTAATCTCAACGCCAACAGAACTCCAGGCAGATGTCACCGGGGTAACTGCCCCAGTCGTTCACGGGCTGTATCGCCTCCCGCAAATCGCCGGATTTGGCCCGCCAATCCTCGGGGCGGCCCTCGTCGGCGCTGTCCACTGGACACTCCGAAACTGAGTGCGCGTACATCTCAGTAGTCTCCCGGCACAGGTTGTTGGTCTCGTTTCTGCTCTGTTGGATAGCGGTGTCGGTCACGATGGTCGGCAAATAAGTCGGCTTGTGAGTGGCTCACCTCACAGGGGTTGAGATCGGGATCGTCTCACCGTGGCCCGGAAGCCGCTATTCAACACATCACTCAGCTCGGCGCTTGAGCGACAGTGACACTCGGCCGTTCTATCGACACCGAACAGCCGGACAAGAGAGATTATCCGCTTGTGACTTCTCCCACGAGTAAAGTCGTGGGCTTCCCTTACTGAGGGCGAGGCCCACGTCGTCTGGGGAGTTCGCAGGTTCCATCTCACCGGGAGGTCCCTTGAGTACGTGCGTTTCGGGCTGAGCCACAACAGCCCCCACCGTCGATAGCGGACTCTGAATGGTCT
>JAQCMZ010000500.1 GCA_028274825.1 Haloferacaceae archaeon | reverse complement strand
GCTAACTAGTATCACTGAGAATAAATAAGTTCAACTCAATTCACGAGCGATGACCCTAGACACCGACAGGCAGATTCGGGCAAAACCAGTTTTGTGCGGAGTAGTCGTCATAGCCGCTGTGTTCTTGTTCCTGGTGACCACGATGGTCGGAGTGGGAGCCGCCCACGAGGGAGATCACGATCCCACGGCTACCGAGGAGGCTAACACTGATGGCGTGGCCACCGAAGAGACGACATCTGATACAATCCCTGGCTTCACCGGTATCACTGCACTGATCGCCGTGATTACGGGCATCATACTCGGGATACGACATCGGTAGTCGGCCATGTCCGAGCAATTCTAGAGAAACTCCACGGTAGCAGTTGCCGAAAACACAGAAATTGTATTTGACGTGTAGCCTGTAATGACACTTGGAACGGGCTCGTTGGGCGTTCCAAACTGAATACCGAAGTCACATCACCAGTGGCTGGTATCTCGGGGTGGGAAAACGAAGCCGGCTCCACTGTCCCCGGTGGGGTTCGGCTTCCGTCTTAGACTCTCTCAGGTCACGGGCCGAGTCTGCCGGGTTGTGACCACGAGGCAGTTCACCGGGGTTTCATCATCGGTGTCGAGGGGGACATCACCGGCGCTGATGCCACGAGAGTGCTTCGTCAAGATCGTGTGGCGTGTTCCCAGCATCCTGGCCGGATTCAGCCTGGTCTCGATAGGCGGCGAGTTCGTCACGGGACTCGGGACCTGCGATATCGATGATGGCGGCCGCCCGTTCTCGGGGTGATTTCCCTCGCAGATCTGCCACACCATGTTCCGTGAGAATCACCGACACGTCGTGTTCGGTATGATCGACGTGGGAAGCCATCGGGACGATGCGGGAGATATCACCATCACCGGCCGTTGCCGGGAGCGCGATCACTCCGAGCCGGCAGTTGCGCGCGAAGTCACCGCCACCGCCGATCCCGTTCACGACGTGAGTGCCGTTGAGATGGGTTGCGTTGACGTTCCCATACAGATCAACTTCGACAGCACTGTTGATACCGACGACACCGAAGCGGTTGATCAGCGAGGGTGCATTCGAGATATCGCCCGGCCGGAGCACAATATCGTCCGCGTACCGGCCGATATCGTCGAACAGGCGCCGTTGTCCGTCCTCTGAGAGCGCGAGTGAAGTCGCGCTCGCGCCGCGCAACTGTCCACTGTCGAGCATGTCCAACAACCCGTCTTGGACGACTTCACCGAAGTAGACAAGCTCACGGTCACCGATATTGAGTTCTGTCACAGCACTCATCAGGGCGTTGCCAAGGCTTCCGACACCAAACTGAAGACAGAGCGAATCGGCCAATACGGGGTTTCGATCCAGTTCAGCACTGAGGAACGCGCGGAGATTGGCGGCGATTTCTCGGTCAGTCGCTCCCGGATCTCGGAACTCATATGGATCGTCTGGGCGGTCCGTCTCGACGACTGCCGCCAGTTGATCAGGGGCAAACTCCACGACCGGTGAGCCAATTCGGTCGGTCGGCTCCGGGAGCGGGATTGCGGCACGCTGTGGCGGCAGGTCTCGGAGATACACGTCGTGGACCCGTGCTAGTTCACGGGGCTGTGACCGATTCACCTCGACGATCAACCGGTCAGCGGCAGCCACAAACGCCGGAGTGTGGCCAATCGAGGTGGATGGAATAAGCCACTCCTCACCGATTGCAACCGCCTCAATCACCGCAATTGTCTCACCCGAAAAGCCGTGGCGGAGTCCGCCGGCCCGCACCTCATCGGCAAGTTGAGAGATGTGCCGGTCGTGGAACGCTAATTCACCGTGATTGATTGCTGTTCGGCTGCTCGGGCGCGTCTGGAACGGGTACCGACGGCGCATATCTCCACTCTCGATGAGTTGTGTGTCGATTTCTCCCCCCACACCGCCGCCAGAAACGACGGTCAACTCGCGGTCCGGGCCGGCAGCGATTGCTTCCGGGACTAATTTCGGGTATCCGACACCACCGAACCCGCTCACGAGAAGTGTCGCGGTTGCGGGTATCTCATCGGCCGCTGATTGAGGGGTCGCAATCGGAAGCTCTCCGATGAGTCGTCGGGTCGGGATCGGGTTCTCACGAGTTGGGCGAAGAGATGCGGGCACGAGTTACTCGAGGTCCTCCGGCTGTGTGCCGATCCCGTCAGGCCACCCAGTCGGGGCTGCCGCCGATGGCTCCGCGTACTCGCGTTTCAACACCATTGGCGTCCGCTCGAGTGATAAAACCAGTTCATCATCTTCGTTGAATGCTCGGAGTTCTGTGGTGACGATCCCGACGTGATCTCGTGAGTCACTCTCGCGTCTGGCGGTGACCTCACTTTCCGCGAAAATCGTGTCCCCGTGGAACACCGGTGCATGGTGTCTGATATCGTCGTATCCCAGATTTGCAGTCGCGTTCGCAGACACATCGATCACGCTCATCCCAACCGCCAATGCGATGACGAATGTCCCGTCAACGAGCCGTTCGCCGAACTCCGTCTCTGCGGCGTAGGCCTCGTTGAAGTGCATTTGGTTTTTGTTCATGCTGATGTTCGTGAACCAGACGTTATCCGTTTCTGTGACCGTCCGACCGTATGGGTGCTTGTACACGTCTCCAATACGGAAGTCCTCGTAGTAGCGTCCATGCCAGCCGTCGACGAGTTGCCGCTCCTGTGTCTTGGGTGACGCGGATGTATTCGTCATACACGAGTCATTGAGAAGGGGGAAATATAAATATATGAGACGAACCGTCTATCACAGTGGTGCGGAGGTTCAGTCACCCAATCTGTGTCTCGCGGTTATCGGCTACCCAAGCGATCGATACAGTTTCTGTCTCGCAAACATGAGTCGTTCGCGGGGCTGACGACCATCGCTTTGATGACCGCCCGGAGGGGTTCTCCACCGACAATCAAGCTGAAAGGCAACTCTGCAATGGCGCGTGAATCGAGTGAGTTGAGACAGATTTTGACCAACGTATTCGAATTTCTCTATCTACCCACGTGATGAGGCAATCGCTTCCCGGTCACTCGTCTCGCTTATTGGGTAATAAAGACGATTCCGGCCACCCAGTTTGGATAACCCTGGCCGTCTCCGTCGTCAACACAGCACTGAGAGACTCATTGCAGATGAAGACTACCGGATTATAGGTGGAACAGGCGCACTCCCACGCCGTTCACGGCGTGGATACGCGCCGTCACAGCGGCAATTCCCGACGGTTGT
>JAQCMZ010000494.1 GCA_028274825.1 Haloferacaceae archaeon | reverse complement strand
CGACTACGAGTTGCGGTCGGTGCATATCTCTCCCGACCATGTTCATGTGTTCTTGGGAGCGCACCCGAAACACTCACCGAGCGAAATCGTGTCGAGATTGAAGAGCGTGACGGCCCGGAGATTGTGGTCAGACTATCCCGAAGTGATGCAGTCGTTGTACTGGGAAGGCGGGTGTTGGGAGCGTTCGTTCTACGTGGGGACGGCGGGTGAGGTGACTCGAGAGACGATTGAACAGTACATCAATCGCAGTGAGCATGGATAGTCCTTCGACGGGCTTCACTCCCGACCTCAAGTGTCGGGGTTCTCGCCCTGCACCGCCTATAGATAGCTGCGCCGCTTGGAGTCGTCAGCCCCTCGAGCAAAGCCACCGTCACTTGGGGTGGTGTCGCAAATCCGTCTGGACCGCAGGCATAGCACAGATGGTATATCCCCCGCCTGACTAGAGCCACTGAGATGACACAGGTGAGCGTCGTCGGCTGTGGCAACATGGGCGGCGCGTTTGTGCACGGGCTTGCACAACACGACGACTACGAGATAACAGCAATCGACCCTGACGAGACAGCACGTGAGTCGGTCGCGTCCAGCGCTTCACGGACGACCGATGACATGGCAGCTGCCGACGGATCGCTAGTCATTTTGGCAGTCAAACCTGCCCTCGTCGAGTCGGTGCTGTCGGGTCTTGACCTGACTCCCGGCCAGACTCTCGTGACGCTCGCGGCAGGTGTCTCGCGGTCATTCGTGGCCTCACGAACCGCCGCATCAGTTGTCAGGGTGATGCCAAACCTCGCCGCCGAGTTCGGCACGATGGCCGCCGCAGTGACACACGGCGGCGTCACCGATGAGGTACGGGCACTTCTCGACGCCGTTGGACTGTATGTCGAAATCGACGAGTCGCTGATGGATATCTCGACTGCTGTCAACGGAAGTGGTCCGGCGTTTGCGTTTTATTTCATCGATGCGGTCAAAACGGCGGGCGTCAAGGATGGACTCGACCCGGAGCAAGCAGAGACACTGGCCGCTCAGACGTTCAAAGGCGCCGCCGAGACCGTCCTTCGCGACGACCGGACGGTCGATGAACTCATCGACGCAGTGTGTTCTCCCAACGGCACCACGATCGAGGGGATGGAGCTGCTCTGGGAAAGCTCCGCCGACCGAGACGTTGCTGACGCCGTCGACGCCGCGGCGGGGCGGTCCGGAGAGTTGGCGGAGGAGTTCGGAGAATGAGTCGCCGAGAACCGGTCGGTGCCGTCGATCCTGACACGGCACAGAAGACGCGCGAACAGGCAGCCGCGGCTCAGCGCGTGCTCGTGAAGACAGGCACCAACTCCCTGACAGATGAACAATCGCAACTCGACCGGGTCAAACTGGACAAAATCGTCGCCGACGTGATGGACCTTCGCGAGCGTGGCACAGAGGTTGTGCTTGTCTCTTCGGGCGCGGTTGGGGCTGGCACCGGACTCGTTGGCCGGAATCCCGACTCGATCGAACAGCGTCAGGCACTCTCGACAGTTGGTCAGAGTCATCTGATGCGCCATTACACGCAAAGCTTCGACCGGTTCGACCAGACTGTCGCCCAGATTCTGCTCACGCGAACTGACTTTCACACGCCGGATCGATTCAGCAACTTTCAGACGACCATCGAAACGCTGTTAGACTGGGGTGTCGTCCCGATAATCAACGAGAACGACGCTGTCGCGACTGACGAACTGCAGATTGGCGATAACGACATGATTTCAGCGGCGATTGCCACCGGTATTCACATCGATCTTCTCGTGACGCTCACCGATGTCAGTGGCGTATACACGGGGAACCCAAAGCAGGATCCAGACGCCGAACTGATTCAGACAGTCGGCGAAAACTATGATACCGTGCGAGGGATTGTCGACGAGACTGGCGCCGTCGAGTTTGGCGGAATCGACACGAAAGTCGAGGCGGCACACGACGCGAGCGAACACGGGATTCCAGCGATAATCGCCGGGTCGGCAGAGCCACACGTTCTCGAGCGAGTTGCGACGGCTGAGCCTGTCGGCACAATATTCGTGCCCGCAGACGAACCTGATCAAAGCGAGCCCACGGTCCGTGCTGAACCGTTTGATCTCGTTTCCGACACCGACAAGACGAATCCACCCTGACCAATATCAATAGATGAGTGATACACGAACAGGACCCGCAGACGAGCAGATAACCGACGCTCAGGAGACTGCGCTACGATTAGCGAACACTGATGAGACAGCGCGAAACGACGCGTTAGTATCGATTGCAGACGCTCTTCACGAGCACGAGTCGACGATCCTCACCGCCAACGAGACCGATGTTGAGCAAGCCAAGATCCAACTCGACCGCGGCGAGTACACCGAAACGCTCGTTGACCGGCTCAGACTGACCCCAGCGAAGGTTACGGATATGGCAGAGATGGTCGAGTCGGTGGCCACACTCGAGGACCCGCTCGGCCGGACGACAGCCGCACGTGAACTCGATGACGGACTCGAACTGTACGAGGTCACCGTTCCAATTGGTGTCGTGGCGGCGGTATTCGAGTCTCGGCCAGATGCGCTGGTCCAGATTGCCTCGCTCGCGCTGAAGTCCGGGAACGCGGTCATTCTCAAAGGCGGTAGTGAGGCAAGTGAGTCGAACCGCGCGCTGTATGAGTGCATCCGAGAGGCCGCCACCGGCATCCCAGAGGGGTGGATTCAGTTGATCGAAGCTCACGAGGATGTCGACCGGGTGTTAGCGCGGGACGATGCGGTCGATTTGGTGATGCCGCGTGGGTCTTCGGAGTTCGTCTCGCATGTCCAGACAGCCACCCAGATCCCGGTGTTAGGCCATACTGAGGGCGTCTGTCACGTCTACGTCGACCGTGACGCGGATCTGCAGATGGCCGCCGATGTCGCCCTCGACGCCAAGGTGCAGTATCCGGCTGTGTGTAACGCGGTCGAAACGTTACTCGTTGACACCGATATCGCGGCAGAGTTGCTGCCGTCGCTGCTCGACCGCTACGAGTCAGCCGGGGTCACTATCCGCGGTGATGACCGCACTCGAGAGATAGTCGATGTCGAGCCGGCAGTGGACGCCGACTGGGAGACTGAGTATGGCGATCTCGAGCTTTCCATCGGTGTTGTCGATGACGTGTTTGCGGCAGTCGAACACGTCAATCAACACGGCTCAAGACACACCGAGTCGATTCTCACGGAGAACAGACAGACGGCTGAAACGTTCATGACGAGCGTCGACGCCGCGAGCGTGTTCCACAACGCCTCAACACGATTTGCGGATGGGCACCGATACGGGCTCGGCGCTGAGGTTGGCATTTCGACGGAGAAAGTTCACGCCCGCGGGCCAGTCGGGATTGACGGACTCACGACATCGAAATACTACATTGAGGGAGACGGTCACGTCGTTGCAACATACAGCGGTGACGATGCCGCGACGTACACCCACCGTGACCTTTCGGCGACGTGGACACCTGGCCACAGATCGACAGACTGACTCACCGGAACTGACTCGCCGGGAGCCCACAGGTCCTGTCCCATCACAACTCGATTATAGGTGGAACAGGCGCACTCCCACGCCGTTCACGGCGTGATACGCGCCGTCACAGCGGCAATTCCCGACGGTTTTTTGTCCAAAATAACGCATCTCCAAGCGTCGGCGCACTGGGGACGACCCCAGTGTAGCTGAGTGCCCGACAACTGGCGGTTCGAGTGTCCGCCCAGACTGGAAACAGGGCAGGGTGTGCCCCGATGTGGGAATCACACACCAACCACTGGGCAAATACTCGCAGAGAAAGTCACTCCGAGTCCATCGAAGTCTGTCGGACTCCCCGTGGCCAACACAACACTGGGAATCCGAGTCCGACAGACGAGAGGAGTCCCGGGGTGGCCACTCCCAGGAGACTGCCCAGTGACCAGCCACTCACCGATTCCAACGGTGTGTTGGCTTGGGAGTCTGCAACCCTGACACTCCCAATTCGGCGGTGCGGTGGGATTCG
>JAQCMZ010000489.1 GCA_028274825.1 Haloferacaceae archaeon | reverse complement strand
TGGCGTTTGGGATTATCGCTGTCATCACGATGACGATCGGCAACTTCGCGGCAGCCGTCCAGACGAACGTCAAGCGAATGTTGGCCTACTCCTCGATTGGACACGCAGGGTACGTGCTTATCGGATTGGCAGCGCTGTCGGCCGGTGGCCCTCAGAACGGGGCTGTCACCGGCGCCGCATTCGCCCATCTCATGGTGTACGGATTCATGAACACCGGTGCGTTCCTGTTTATCGCCATGACCGAACACTGGGGGATTGGCCGTCGGTTCCAGGATTTTGCCGGGCTGAGCAGCCGCGCCCCGCTGGCCTGTGTCGCGATGACTGTCTTTATGTTCTCGCTGGCCGGACTACCGCCATTCGGCGGCTTCTTCTCGAAGTACTTCCTGTTCATGGGCGCAGTCGGAGCCGGATTCTGGTGGCTCGCGGCCGTCGGTGCCGTCAACAGCGCGCTGTCGCTGTTTTACTACAGCCGTGTTGTCAAGGCGATGTGGCTCGAGGAGCCTAACGGGAATCTCGGGGCAATCGACTCTCGACCGACTGGGTTGTACGTGGCCGTCATGATCGCAGGGGTGGCGACGCTTCTTCTGTTGCCCGCCTTTGGCCCTGTTATCGAGACGGCCGAAGCTGTGGCAGCAGCCATGTTCTGATCTCCCCCGACTCTCTGGGGGTGTTTTGCCGCCGATATGGCTCGATTCACCTGGCCGTATCGGTCAGCTCTCAGAGTCGAGTGTGGTTTCACTTGACGTGAGTCGTCACCCCGAGTCAATCTCGCGGCGCTGGCGCTCGCGTCTCTGAGCCAGTAAGGTTTGGATTCCCTTTCCGGGTCCTCCCTCGATGGGCCACCCCTGGGTTCGCCAGCTTGGAGGTTCCGGTGAAAACTCCGAACAACTGCCTGAACACTCCCGAGTGTTCGGCACACGCTGTTTTGCCGCACAAAAGGGTCTGAGCCCCATCCCAGACCGCTGGAGTTGGTAATGACGACAATCTGGGCGCGTCGAATCGGTGTACGAGCGCCAGCCCTTCCCGTACGCCCGTTCCGCGATTGCCATCCGCCGTCGTGACTGGTCATCGCTGCCACTCGCTGACGACAACGAACTCGGGTACCACTCGATTTCAGCAGCCGAGCGTGTTACCCCAGCCGAGAAATCGGTTGTCAGAATCCCCACTTCGACAGGGAGATCTTCTCGAAGCGCTGGCTCGAAACGGTGGTCAGTCGCGCCGGTAGCCACCCACGCCTCGTCTGCAAGGCCGCTGTCGACATCGTGGCGAAGTTGATCGCCGAGCGCACTCGCCGCGCTGGCCGTGAGATCCGGCTTGTTCTCGATCGCAATGATGCGGTTCACCCAGTCCGGATACGGCCGTATCCGTCGGAGTTGGACCCGATTGTCGCGTTTCCGGGTCTCCACCAAGTCACGACCACCAGCTCGATGGACTGCCGCTCTGACGTATCGCCACGGATACTCCGGTTCTGAAAGTGCATCACGGTACCACTCCCACTCGACTGGCGCTTCAGTCACCACTTTCAGCAGGTCACTATCGAGCGTCCGGTCACCAAACTGGCGACGGTGGGCAAACAGCTCTGGATCGATCTCGATCACGATCGTATCCCAGCGTCTGTCCTGAGTCCCGAGTTGGCGAGAGACGATCGCTGGCCGGGACTCGTCGGCTACCGGCGACCACGCCAGCTCCGCCCACCGACACACGAGGAGTTCGTAACCGAACTCGTGAAGCATACTCTGAGTGATGTGTGAGCGGAAAATAAACCCGTTGACACAGCGGCAGCGCCCGCATCTGGACGGGTGATACGCATGCATGAGTTCCTCCCCTGTAGTAATGAATGAAAATTCTCGCTGAACCGAGAGGATTGAATAGCCGAAGAACGTGTCTCTGTTTTGTCTTTGTCACCGAGATACGCAACCCTTCTGTGAACTACTAAGCGGGTTGGTTTCCGTGATCCCTCTGTCAGACCGATGCCTGCTGTATCCGTGTCTTTCAGACACAAACGCATCTCAGACAAGTCAGACGGCTGGTTTCTAGAGGTGGTTTCGTCGGGGATTCGCATCAAGTACTGAACTGCTGGGTTGGGATGGACCGTGGTACTGGATCTCCACCAGTTTGAGTTATCTGCCTGCCGGCAAGCGGTGTAGCCTCGCATTACTTAAATTTCCACTCTGTACAGAATATATGGAGTGCCCCCGTTGTGGTGGTGAGATGACTGTCTACAGGCTGGGGAATACCGTTTCTCACTCGTGCTCTAGTTGTGAGTACGTCGGAATCACCGTCGATCACACGTCCCAGTCTGAAGATGTTGAGTCCTGGAATACGGCTCTGTCACGGTTTCGGGACCAGCCAGAGGCCATCGACGAACAGACTCGAGAACAAAAAACGGTCCAACAGCCTCAGCAGCCGACTGACGACGAGACCGGTGACGACTCTGACCCCCAGGACGATCCACCCGGCGATGACGAAGTCGCCCCCCCGGCTGGTGACGAGTCGCCAGAGGATGACTCAATTGCTGACGGTGAACGCACAGAGGCTGACTCAGCAGCCGAGGGGTCTGAAGCCTCTGCGTCCGCAGATACCGAGCAATCAGCCAATGGTGAAGACTCTGTGTCTGCAGATACCGAGCAATCAGCCAATAGTGAAGACTCTGTGTCTGCAGATACCGAGCAATCAGCCAATGGTGAAGACTCTGTGTCTGCAGATGAGCCCGCAGAGTCTGAATCCCAGGGCGATGAGCCGGGAGAGCCTGAGGCACCGGTTAAGCAGAATTCAGGGTCTCACACAGATAGCGACGGCACCACCAGTGATGCGTCAAAACAGGATGACGGTGACGCCCAGACTGTACCGACCGAGCAATCTGAAGACGCTGATCCGTCCGAAAATCCCGAGTCGTCTGTCTCGGATACCTGATCTCCTCTCTCAGCGCAAGCCATGACCACTCCCCCCGAAACGAGAGTATCCACAAGCGACCCAGAATTCACACCCGGCAACAGGAGGCCAGTGTATCAGGGAACGACAGATCTGGGCTGTGCAGACTCGGTGGTAGTAGAAGTTTTGTACGTTAGCCAGAAACAGCGGTTATATGCCCGAAATTAGTATCACTGACGACCAGTTTGAGCGTCTTTCACAGCTGCAAGAGACGTTAGCGACATCACAAGCCGGCCCATACGCATCCGTCAATTTGACCGACACGGTTGAGTATCTACTTGATCTGTCCGAGACCGCTGACGGAGGCGAGTTGATGACCACGGAATTGAGCCCAAGCGGAGCTCATCCGGGGTCTTCCGAGGGGAGTGCATCTGATACTGAATCCGGTGACGATGAGAGCGATAGCGACGGTACAGATGAGGCTTCGAAGATGTTCAATCTGCTCGACACACACGATGACAAGTGGCGCAAAGCGGATGGTCAAGAGCCATACGAGGTTGATCTTCCGGACGGGCGTGTTGAGTCTGCTCGGACGCGCGACGATATCAAAGCGATTCTGTTTCAGAATTACTGACACTTACCCCCACTCCCGTCTGCACGGATCAAGCCTCGGTCGCTCGGCGGGAGCCAGCCCGATTACCGAGTGCGATCTCAGCGACTGACTGAAACACCCGAACTGCCAGGAGACAGCTCCGTGACCGTGAGACTGATCCCAGCGATTAGATCGGTGCCACGGCTGCAGTCGTGAGCTATCGCTTTGCTCTGGCGTAACCGGATCGGTCATTATAGCCGATAACTGACAAAATCCTGTCCAAATCGAGATAGACGGCCACGGTCATCCCGTACTTTCACCATACACCGGGCAAAGTATCATACTTACCGGGCGAATACTTGCCGCTGATGACTGATACAGACAGCGACCTTCCCGACAATGCGCTGTTCGGGCTGTACAAACAGTATATCGGCGAACCCGGGTCGGAGACGGAAGTATATCTCGGGTTTGGTGTGTTTTTCGCTGGCATCACCTGTGCTGTCCTCGGACTCGCGCTGTTCCTCGGGAGTACGCTCCGCTACGGACTCCGACAGACGGGGTACTTCGCGATTGCCCAGCCTGCATATGCTCTCGGGATGATGTCAGTCCCGCTGGCACTGCTGGGGATCGTGCTGTTGCTCCCTGTCAAGCGGCGGATGACTGTCGCGGCGGTCAGCGGGATTGGCATCATCACTGTCGCGATTGGCGCGTTTTTGTTCTCGTACCCCGATCAGTGGTTCGAATTTGGCCCTCGGAATACGCTTGCTGTCGTGGGGACGTACGCGGCTGGCCTGTCGATTGTCACCGCAGCTACTGGAAGTGCACTCGTAGGTCACCGAGTAGAGCAGGTGCGAGTCACGGATGCGTCTCGAGAAGCGTCAGAAACAGCCGGACAAGACAACCCTGATGACCGTCTGAGTGAAGAGGATATTCAGAGCGACATCGACGAGGCCATGTCTGATGTCGAATATACGTGGGGTGGAGTCGAGAAACAGGAGCACCGCTCGCTCACGTTCACCGATGACTTCACCGATGAGAGCGCTGGCAATATCGATACTGCGGCCGAACGAACGGTCGACCCTCAGGGCACTGACGATCAAGTGGAGGGGCTGAAACAACTCAAGGGCGGCGAGACCACGGTTGAAACATCTGAATCGGACGTCACCGAGCAAACGGCAGCGCTCAACGAGATTAAAAACCAGCAACAGCAGAAAGCCGCCGAGGACCAGGAGAGTGACGGTCTGCTGGCTCGAATCCAGAAGCGACTGTTTGGCTGAGGATCCGATGGTCTCATCTTGGGACTCGAGATCTCGGCGGATACACAGACGGTAACTCGACTGGCGGTTAGAAGGTACCTTTATTTGACCAGCGATCAGTAATATTCGTATGGCAACTGGGCTAGATGTCGGCACGATGAATATTCTGTCCTCCGAGCAAGACGGTAGTGAGACAGTTTTCATCCAACAACGCAATTCTTTCGTTGAGATCGAGTACTCTGATATGGCCGAGCAGATGCTCAGTCGGAGTGACGTTCTTCACATCCGCAAAGACGACCAGGTGTATGTCGTCGGCGACGACGCGCTCAGTTTCGCGAATATCTTCAACAAGGAAACCCGGCGTCCGATGCAGCAAGGGATCCTCTCCAGCGACGAACAGTCAGCCATCCCGATGATGAAACTCATTATCGAGCAGGTAGTCGGGGACCCGGAGTATCCTGGCGAACGACTGTACTTTTCATCGCCGGCTGATCCTATGGACAGTGACCTCTCGACATTATACCACCAGAAGACACTGGAGTCGTTCCTCTTGGATATCGGCTACGACGCCGAGCCGATCAACGAAGGAATGGCAGTCATCTACTCTGAACTCGCTGATAACTCCTTTACTGGGTTAGGAATCTCGTTTGGCGCCGGGATGACGAACGTCTGTCTCTCCTACTATGCAGTGCCGGTGATGAAATTCTCCGTGGCTCGTGGCGGCGACTGGGTTGACGAACAGGCCTCACAGGCCACCGGAACGCCTGTCGACAAGGTCACCACGATCAAAGAAGATGACTTCAACCTCGACTTCGAGACGGATATCGGCGGTGTGGAAGGCGCACTGTCGATCTATTACGAGAATCTCTTAGATTACGTCATCGAGATGCTCGTTCAGGAAGTCGATCAAGAAGATGTCGAGGAGAATCTTGATGTGCCCGTCGTCGTCACTGGCGGGACGGCCAGCCCAGACGGATTTGAACGGCTGTTCCGCGATCACGTCGAAGACGCTGGTATCCCGTTCGATATCAGCAGTGTGACACACGCTGATGAGCCGCTGTACAGCGTCACCCGCGGGGCACTTGTCGCCGCTCGCTCTGACGAAGACGAGCGTGAATCCGATGAACAACAGCGCGAGGCCGAAACTGCAGAAGCAACCGAAGACTAACCGAGATATTCACTGCTGGTGGGCTTTTCATCAGCACCAAGCGATTTCGTCTCACGGCGAAAGCCGTGGGGTTTTCCACGCAATTTCGTGTTCAGTCGGGGGCTTGAGAACCGACCCGAGCCGCTCGTGTCCCCTGGCCAGTTGAGACGAACGTGGTGGAGTGTCTGCGCGCGTTTCAACCGGCAAATCCGGGTTACTGATACTCCCGGCTGGTGATGAAT
>JAQCMZ010000474.1 GCA_028274825.1 Haloferacaceae archaeon | reverse complement strand
CTTCATCTACCGCTGGCTGAGACACTGTGGAAACGTGGCCCCTCTCACAATCGCTCTTGGGCGTGCGACGGGGGTTTCAACTCGTGGTGGAGCGACCTCCACGGACACACTCAGTGTGTTCGGGTGTTCCTTCCAGCCGACTCCTTCCCGAGAAGGTCGGGAGGACTGACAGCCGCCTGCGGGTGCTGTGCAGACCCCAAACGGTGAAGCCCCGGGGCTTGACCCCGAGGGACTTCACGAATGCTGGAAGCTCATTGTGCGTCTTGATCCGCAGAGTCACCTATTGAGTCAGCATCGATAGCCTCGACATTCCCTTCTAAATCGCCGAGTTGCCGGTCGAGTGCTTCAATATCTTTCGCACTGACTGTTTCAGCCTCTGGGTCGTCATCAGTCTGTGACTCAGCCAGTGACAGTTCACTGCTCATCGCCCGCCGTTGAGCAATCACGTGCCGGACAACGTGGCCCTGAGAGGTGTCGTTTTGTCGTGCCTGGCTTTCGATCCACGACTTCGCCTCAGCCGATATGCTGAACGTGAGTTGCTCCATTAGCAGTGTTAACTAGAAACTACTGTATCAATGCATCGTCTCTCCTGCGGGTTTCGACGCTTGCCGGCCTCTCCCGATGAAGCCGATCCCAACCGACTCGACTGCGACAGTTCGTGCCGTCGCTTGTGAGACCAGCTCCGAGGGACGATAATCGCCCTACTGTGGGAGCAGATGATGTCCGCTTTCTTGATCTGGAGTCGTCTTGGTACAACCCATAATCCCGCCGACAGGAGTGGAGAACCACCCGAATCCGGGCACGGTCTCTGAGTGTGAAATCCCACGAGTTCGAGAGGAGAAGGTCAGTCTGTGTGCTGTATCGCATCGACGATATCTCTTGCAAGCGTCTCGAACGACGCACTTTCGGGAATGACCTCAACTGAGATTCCTGCATCGGCTGCCGACTCGGCGGTTGGCTCACCGATAGTCCCGACGATAGTATCCTCGAGACTAGCGATTGCAGCATCAGCTATCCCACGTTCAGCAGCCGCCTCAACGAAGTGCTCGACTGTCAACGAGGAGGTGAACGCTGCAGCCGCGAGGTCCCCCTCGGCGGCAAGTTCCGTCGAGTGACCAGCAGTCTCGGGGCGGACAAGCTCGTACAGCACAGTCTCGGAGACATCAGCACCTGCGTTCCGGAGCCCGTCGACGAGCACGTCACTGCCGTGATCAGAGCGGGCTATCTCGACATGGACATTCTCGACTGATCCACGAAGTGTCTCAACCAGTCCAGCGGAGCTGTACGTATCGGGAATCAGGTCGACCGACCAGCCAACGGCTCTAGCTGCCGCTGCAGTCCCGGGGCCGATACAGACGAGCATCGATGTCTTTGGAGCCCAGTCTTGCTCGTCTGCCAGCTCGACGCCAGTCTTGCTCGTCAGAATGACGAACTCTCCGTTCTGTGGACTCGCCTGTGTTGAATCGACGGCTAACATCGGATCCGGAACTGGGGCGACACCCAGAGACTCTAGAATATCGGCTGCGTGGTCGATCCGCTCGTCTGCCGGCCGAAACACTGCAACCTGAGGGCGCCGTGTCATGACTCGTCGCTGTTTGAGTCGCCGGTCGTGCTGTCACCTGTGCTTGAATCCGACACCTCTGAGCTCTGACCGGGGTCCGCGTCTCGAGTCTCCCCAGAGTCGTCGTGAGTCATGAAGCCGGTGCGCTGGGAATCAGGGTCGGACTCGTTTGGGTTGGCTGTGTCGGCGCCGACCGTCTGCACGGTATCGTCTGTGTTTGGTCGCTCGATTTCGGAGATAGGTGCGGCTTGCTCGCTCTCGAGAAACGCCAATACAGACTGGCGAGCAGCCGCAACCTCGCCGATAACGGTAATCGCCGGTGGTTGGATATCGGTGTCATCACGCACATCGACGATCGAATTGAGTGTGCCGGTCGCAACTCGCATCGACGGCCACGTGGCCCGCTCGATCATCGCGACTGGCGTGTCCTGAGCGAGACCTGCGTTCTGAAGAGCGGCGGTATATTCAGGTAGTTTTCCGACACCCATCAAAACGACGATCGTCCCGCCGGTGGCTGCCAGTGCCTCCCAGTCGACACCCGATTCGTCTTTGCCTGGGTCTTCATGGCCCGTGACGAACGAAACTGTCGATGCGTGATCTCGGTGAGTCACCGGGATTCCCGCAATTCCTGGGCCGCCAATTCCAGAGGTGACACCAGGAACGATTTCGAAGGGGATACTCTTCTCGACGAGGTGCTCCATCTCTTCGCCACCGCGGCCAAACAAGAATGGGTCACCCCCCTTTAATCGGACGACTGACCGCCCTTTTCGAGCGTGTTCGACCAGGCGCCGATTGGTCTCCGACTGTGGGGTTCGGTCGCCACCCGCACGTTTTCCGACATCCTCTCTGCTGTCGTCTGGAATAAGATCGATAATGTCCGGACCGGGAAGTTTGTCATGTAAGACGACATCAGCGCTTTCCAGAAGCCGGCGGGCACGGACCGTCATCAGATCTGGATCGCCAGGGCCAGAGCCAACGAGATAGACTTTCCCCGGCTTCGGGTCCCCAGCGACCGGTGGCTCGTCAGAGACCTCCTGGTTGCCCCCGTCAGTGCGGAGTGAGTCGACGGACAATTCGGGTGACGCAGAGAGCCGGTGTTGGTCTGAGGACCCAGAAGACGATTCGTCAGTCATCGGCCACCTCCCGCGCCTCAGCGATTAATTGCGCGGCTCCACGGTCGGCTAACTCCGCCGCGAACGTTCTCGCCTCTCTGGCGTAGTTGTCCACATGGAGATCTCGGGTGTCGGCAACTTCGTCGCTCCCGTCACTGGATTGGACACGAGTGCGGAGATGGACATGATCGCCCTTGAGTACCGCATACACTCCCATCGGGGCGACACAACCGCCCCCCAACTCACTTAGGACGGTTCGCTCAGCAGTTGTCTCAACCCGAGTGCGAGGGTGGTCGATTTCGCTGCGGATCGTCTCGGAGACTGTCGGATCGCTGGCCGTTACTGCGATAGTTCCCTGTCCGGGGGCGGGAACGAATTCAGAGCGTTCTAATCGGCTCCGCCCGGCAACATCCAGCAGGTCGCTCCGACGAAGCCCCGACTCTGCGAGGACAATCGCGTCGTATTCTTGCTCGACTTTCCGGCCGAGTGCCTCTCGTTCCAGGTCAGTGAGCGAGTCGAACCACTCCTCGACGGATTGCTCGAACTCTGTGTCGCCGTCATCTGCACTCTCGTCTGTGTCCGTATCCGTGTCCGTGTCAGTCTCAGTCTCAGCGGGCGTGTATGAGTCGCCGGCTCCGGAGGCGGAATCAGTGGTGGTGTCATCCGGGAGTTCGCCGGCTGCCTCGAGTCGGGTTTCGTGTTCCGTCTGTAGGGATGGTGCCAAGAGCTTTTCAACTCGCGTGTCGACGTTCCCGCGCAGCGGGATCACGGTGAGGTCTGGTCGGGTGGCCAACAACTGTGCGCGGCGTCTCAGCGACGAAGTCCCGACTCGGGCTCCCTCAGTGAGTTCCGCTAGCGACAATCCCTCTGGGGTGAGGAGTACGTCACCAGCAGGAGCCCGCCGTGGAACCCCTGCGACGGTCAACTCATCGCGGGCCTCTGTGGGGATGTCTTTCAGCGAGTGAACCGCTGCGTCAACAGTCCCTTCAACAACCTCCTTATCGAGCGCATGGACGAATGCGCCGGTTTTACCCAGCTTGTGAATCAATTCATCACGGATTTCGTCGCCGCGTGTCTCTACGGTCACGAGTTCCACCTCCCGGCGGCGTGTCGAGAGAGAATCGCGAATCTGGGTGGCCTGGCGAAGTGCCAACTCCGAGCCCCGGGTCGCGAGTCGCACGGTATTAGTCATACGCAGAGTAAGCCACCGGGCCTCAAAAGACTGGCAGTTTCAGTTGAGTCATATCGTCCCGACCGGACAGGCAGTCACAACCCGAGTGTGAGGGTTGCCTGGATTCGCCAATTGAGAGACGATCGGCTCAGACGAAGCAGGGTCAAGCCAACTGGGCACGGTCACTACACGAGCCGAGAGTATTCTTCGACGTGGTCACACTTGATAACTCATTTAGCTGATAAGCGAGTCTCCATAGGTGGTCACGCGACGGGATTTCAGATAGCCTGTTTGTACGCCTCGAGCGTCTCCTCGACATCGGCTTCGGTATGTGCATACGAGACGAACTGGGACTCGTACTGATTGGCAGTCAGGAACACTCCGTGGTCTTTCATCGCTTGCCAGTGGACTCGCTCCCACCTGTCGGTGGCTGCGTCTGCAACATCGCCGCCAGTCTTCGGACAGTACTCATATCGACAGCAGCTCTCTCGTTGTTGACATCCAGCCTCGCACAAATCCCCCATATCAGGGCGGTCACGTGTAAAGACCGTCTTGAACATGGAGTCGGTCCCAACGACGGTGTACTCGGGGGCTTGGTCTTCACAGAGATCAGTTAGCCCAGCTCGGATTCGGTCGGCGAGATCATTGACGTGCTCGTACACGCCGCTTTCCGCGGCGTAATTCAGGTATTCGTACCCTGCCGCCATCGTCACCGGATGTCCCGAGAAGGTACCTGACTGGAACACCTCTCCCGATGGGGTGAACTCCTCGATTATTTCGGCCTGGCCGCCGATTGCACCAACCGGATACCCGCCGCCGATAATTTTCCCGAAAGTCGTCACGTCCGGCGTGACTCCGATTTTCCCCTGGGCACACTCGAGACCACCGACACGGAACCCAGTGATGACCTCATCAAAAATCAACAATGATCCGTGGTCGTCACACAGTTCACGGAGTGTCTCGTGATATCCCGCTACCGGGGAGACGATGCCCATGTTCCCGAGTGTTGGTTCGGTCATCACGGCAGCAATCTCGTCGCCGTGGGCTTCAAACACCTGGCGAGCGGCCTCCGAGTCGTTGAACGGCACAGTCAGCGTGTGTTCGGCGAACGAATCCGGGATTCCCGGGGTCGATGGGCGTGTGTCGGTGGGGCCAGTCCCTGACTCAACGAGTGTCGATTCTTGAGCGCCGTGGTATCCCCCCTCCATGATGACGATCTTCTCTCGACCAGTGTATCCTCGAGCCAGTCGGACCGCAGAGACGGTCGCCTCCGTGCCGGAGTTGACGAACCGGAGCATCTCGACACTTGGGACGTGTCTGGCGACGAATTCTGCGTGTTTAACTTCAATCTCTGTCGGCGCTCCGTATATTGGGCCTTTCGCTGTGTGTGACTGCACGGCCGCCTCAACCGGATCGGGGATATCGTGGCCGTATAGTAGCGGTCCATATCCCATTACCCAATCGATGTATCGGTTCCCGTCAGCATCAATGACGTGACCTCCGTCACCGCGCTGAATGAAAAACGGATATGGCTTTGTCGCCCGCACTGACGAATTGACCCCCCCGGCCATGACCGATAACGCTCGGTCGTATAGCTCCCGTGAACGGTCGTGGTTCATAACCTGCTGTTGTGTCCGCATCTAAATAGTAGTTTCCGAGACCGCACGGGGGCAACTCTGTAATAATAGATCGCGGGGTTCCTCACGCGTCTCCCCGAGCTCACTCCCCGAATCGCGCTGCCGTTCTGATTGACCAGGATACAAGGCAAAATCTTTGCTTCATTCTCGTTGTTTGGGCGATTCAAGCAAATGAATCGAGCGTGATCTCGACTCTGTTCACCCACCAGAGAGAGGGCCGTCGAATCATCGTGTTGCAGTGTGGTCGGGTAAACGAGTCCCGTGAACGAATTGAGTATCTAACTCAAGCAAAACCCAGTTTGGAGCGTCGAACGAAGCGAACTGTCAAGCGGAGTGGAGGGCCGAAAAGCTGCGTCAGCAGTATCGAGGGCGGCAAGCCCTCACATAAAAGACGCGAACGGGGTTAGCCGTGAGCGAGTAGGGTGGTGTAATTTACACTGCTTCGGGGCCGGTCGTGCCGGTTCGAACATGCACAGCGTCATCGACCGGGAGAATGAACACCTTTCCGTCGCCCGGTTCGCCAGTCCCAGCAGCCGACCTGATCGCGTCAGCGACATCGTCTGCCGGGATATCCGCGACGATGACCTCAACTTTGACCTTCTTGTGCAGATCGACCGCGTACTCCTCACCGCGCCACTGCCCAGTCTTGGCCGGCTGGCTCCCACGACCGGACACGTTCGAGACAGTCAGTGACGGAGCTCCGACTTTTGCGAGAGCGGTCTTCACTTCGCCGAGCCGATCGGGGCGGACGATCCCCATCACCATGTTGATGTCACCGGCACTACCGCCGTCGCCACGAAGTTCCGCGCCACCGTCAGTGGCAGTTCCGCGAGGCGCACTAGGACCGAACTCTGGGTACGTGTCGACACCGTGTTCGGAGACATCAAGCCCGTCACGTTCGTGGTCTGGATCGACACGGGCCTGACCCGTGGCCTTGAACAGGTACCAGATGATCGCAGTGGCGGTGAGCGTCCATCCGCCGATGATGACGACACCGACCACCTGGGCGATGAACTGGTTGACAACCGAATCAACAACACCCGGGAGCGCGACGAACGGCATCAGGAGGGCTCCGAGTACACCCGCACTGCCGTGAACAGGGAAGACGGCACAAACGTCGTCAATTTCGAGAGTGTTCGAAACGAATTCGAAGACGATCGGAAGCTGAGCGCCTGCGAGGAGACCAACGACGATGGCACCCCACCAAGCCGTCGTGTTCGGAATCGCGGTGATCGCTGCGAGCCCGGCCAGCATTCCGTTAGCGGTATACAGCGTATCAACCTTCCCGGATTTGAGCAGGGAAACGGCCGCAGAACCGATTGCACCCATACCCATGGCGATTGTCGTCGTCATGGCCACCTGACCGAGCGTGTTCGCGCCAGCACCGCCAATATCGAGTGCCCCGGCGGTGCCCACGTTGAATCCGTACCAGCCGAAACAGAGCATGAGCGTTCCCAGTACTGCGAACGTCATCGAGTGACCGGGAATGATGTTGATCGAGCCATCGGAGTCGTACCGGTCCATCCGCGGACCGAGGATAGCTGCCGCCGTCAGCCCGGCGATTCCGCCCATCCCGTGGACGATCATTCCACCGGCGAAGTCGGCAAAGGGAGTGCCGACGAGTTGTGCGACGAGTCCAGCCTCAGGAGCCGCCCAGGTGAAGGCCGTGATCATCGGGTAGATCACAGCTGCCAACAAAAACGTGTAAGTGACGTACGCACGGAGTTTGGCGCGCCCAGCGACAGCCCCTGAGACAATCGTCGCGGCAGTCATCGCGAACACTGCACCGTACAACCAGCCGACATATCCGCCTGCACCGGCGACTGGCGAGAAACTCCCACCGCTCATCAGACTCTCGAACCCGGTTCCGATGAGGAAAAACACCGTGACTCCGACAGCCCACGTCAGCATGTTCTTCGTGAGCTGATTTGCGACGTTCTTCGAACGCACTTGTCCCGCTTCCAACATCGCGAAGCCGGCGTGCATGAAAAAGATCAGGAACGTCACCGTCAGAATCCACGTTTCGTTGACCGCGGCGGTCAGCGTCTCTGCCTCGATTGTCGCCAACACACTAGGATCGATCATGAGAGATTCTCAGTTTTCTCGGCTATACATGACTGTTCGTGCACTATTCTTTCACAACGGTCGTGATTTGCTTTCGAACTCACATCTCAATGAGAGGAATAGACATATATAAATTGTTGACTCAAGATTCTGAAGATATTCTCGTATTATTACA
The DNA here is from genome assembly GCA_028274825.1 of Haloferacaceae archaeon. Lineage (GTDB taxonomy): Archaea > Halobacteriota > Halobacteria > Halobacteriales > Haloferacaceae > J07HR59. The sequence goes on along the minus strand of JAQCMZ010000474.1, from coordinate 974 downwards.
GCGTACGTCAAATATGAAGACGTATAAGTCCTATATAAGGATGTTAAATAGAAGAAATCCGCGCGTTCGTCAGGTCAAAACTGGACACGTGTGTAGTCTTTAGACGTGAGAGAGTCAGTGATTGGTTCAGAGTGCGCGTGCGAGACGTCCTCTTCACAGTCTCGAAACACAATCACATCCACAGAAGGATACTTCGGGTATTCACACTACTACACTGAGCAGTGCTATTCTGGCTTTATTCCGTCGTTTTCGACGCGCATGACGGCTTCACCGTCCGCGAGATTTGGCGCGTCAACCAGTCGGACGATTCGCTTGTTGTTTTTGGACTTTCGCAGGTAGATACGGAAGGTCGACGTGTGCCCAAGGATATTGCCGCCGATTGGCTGAGTCGGATCTCCAAAGTACGAGTCAGGATTCGCTGCCACCTGATTGGTGACGAGAATCGAGGTATTGAACAAATCACCAATCCGCATCAGATCGTGAAGGTGTTTGTTCAGTTTCTGCTGTCGTTCTGCGAGACTGCCACGTCCGACATACTCTGCGCGGAAGTGAGCCGTCAGCGAATCCACACAGACCATTCGAACAGGCCAGTCGGTTTCTTCATTTTCTTCAGTCAGCTCTTTAGCTTTCTCCGCGAGAAGCATCTGATGGTTGGAATTGAACGCTTTGGCGACGTGGATGTGATCGAGGAAATCTTCCACGAGCGTCTCCATCGTCTCGTCGTCGCCGACAGCCCCCTCGATTTCTCGGCGCTCTAATTCGTCGGCGAGAATCTCATCGTTTAGTCCCCGGACCATATCGTCGATACGTTCGGGACGGAACGTGTCTTCAGTATCGATAAAGATAGCGCCACCGTCGAGTCCACCGTTATCGTGGGGTAACTGCACGTTGACTGCGACCTGGTGAGTCACCTGCGATTTTCCAGCACCGAACTCGCCGTACACTTCCGTGATTGACTGTGTCTCCATCCCGCC
>JAQCMZ010000473.1 GCA_028274825.1 Haloferacaceae archaeon | reverse complement strand
CTTCATCTCCCGCTGGCTGAGACACTGTGGAAACGTGGCCCCTCTCACAATCGCTCTTGGGCGTGCGACGGGGGTTTCAACGGGTCATGGTGGAGTGACCGACTCCCACGGACACACTCAGTGTGTTCAGGTGTTCCTTCCAGCCGACTCCTTCCCGAGAAGGTCGGGAGGACTGACAGTCGCCTGCGGGTGCTGTGCAGACCCCAAACGGTGAAGCCTCGGGGCTCGACCCCGAGGGACTTCACGCAGCGTTCGTGTGGGCCCAGTTATCGCTGCTGGTCATATTCCGACTCTGGGCAGGCGGTTGAATCTGTCATCCACGCTCACGACACAGGCATGATCCCCGCCGCTCGAGTCCCACCCGTGACATCGTCTCAGACTCCCTCGTCAGTCGTCCGGGACGGCATCGAGCACGTCGTCGAGGATGTGTCGTGCTGACGCCCTGTCGAGGGGGTCGTTGCTGTTCCCACAGTCTTCACTCTGGACACAGAGTGGGCAGCCCCGGCGACGGCCACAGTCACACGCCTGGATGTGCTCGCGGGTTCGACTCGCGAGAGGCGCGAATTGCTGATAGATCGCGCGACTGAAGCCGACCCCACCGTCGATGCCATCGTGCACGAACCACGTCGGCCCCGGGATGGTCTCGTGAGGGTGTCTGAGTGTGGACAACCCGCCGATATCACTGTTATCGATCAGTAATTCCAGCGGGGCGAGTTGGATGACGCCGTGTTCGGCGGCGTGAAGACCGCCGCCGTATGTGTACCGCTCGTTACTCATAGCGAGATCCCGACCGCCGTCGGCGCTGTTGTTCGTCTCCAGAAGGCCATCTTCGAGTCGCGGAAGGGTCTGCTGGAGGTGATCTTCGGGGAGCGATACCCACATCAGTTCCGTCCGAATATCGATCGGCGGGGATCCCGTCGGGAGCGGCCCCTCGACCAGTTTGCCCGTGCTCACGTTCCGAACCATATACTGATCGTAGCTGATTGTGATGGTGCCCCGTCCGAAATACAGGTCGTATTCACCCTCGAGCGGTGTGTGGTCGCGAACCTCGAGACTGTGGACGGTCTTGTCCGAGAGTGTCTGTGTGTACTCGTTAGTGGAGCGTTTTCGAACCCGGATCGTCGGATAGTGGCCCGTCTTCTCGACTGTCGTGACCTCGTACTGCTGGCCGCCGTGGAGAAACAGGGCGCCCTCGTGAAAGTCGCGATACGCTCGCTCCTCGGCGACTGGGTCGTGATCGATTTCGCCGTTGTCACATACGACATGGAATTGGGTGCCACCCGTGCCGTACAGAGAGATCCGACTTTGTGGGCGGCGATCACCGGTGTAGGTCACCCCACGACCGTCGAGTCGGGCGGATGATTCGAGCGCGTCTGCCTCCTGCCACATCGCGACCATCTCGCGAAGCCGCTGTTCGCCACCGAAGTGGGCCGCATCCGCGAGTGTGAGTGGCCGTTCGGCGGCGGCCGCGAGAAGGTGGTCGGCAAACACCCGGTCGTTGTCGATCGAGACGACAGCATCTTCGACGGCTCGTTCGAACAGATACGATGGGTTCGAGAAGATGTACGAGTCCATCGCGTCACCCCCCGCCACGAGCACGGACAACGCGCTGCTCGTGCCCCGCCCTGCCCGGCCGACTTGCTGCCAGAACGACTGCCGCGTCCCGGGATACCCGCTCGTGACGGTCGCGTCGACCGAGCCGATATCGATTCCCAACTCGAGTGCGTTCGTCGAGGTGACCGCGTCCACCGAGGCGGATTTGAGTTGATTCTCGACTGCTCGTCGGGATTGCTTCCCTAAGCCGGCGTGATACGGTTCGACGGAGACATCACCCCGGCCAGACGTCGCGGGATGTGACCTGGCGGAATCGAGCACCTGACGCGCGCCGATTTCGGTCCCCTGCCGTGCCGAGCAGAACTGGAGCGTCTGTGTGTCCAGACTCGCGAGATGGGCTGTGACAGAGGCGGCTTCTGCACCCGTCGATTGCCGGGCCGCCTCGAAGTCGGCAATCTCGTCGCCATTTTCCGGAGTCGTGTCCAGTGCCGACGTGTCTAACGGGGGCTGCCAGAGAACCACCTCACGCGCTCCGCGTGGCGACCCGTCGGTGTCGACGACGGTGTGGTCGACGCCGGTGAGCCGGGCAGCGTGGGCCGCGGGATTCCCAATCGTGGCGGTGGTCAGCACTGACTGCGGGTCGGTGTCGTAATAGGAGAGAATCCGGCGCAGACGACGGAGAATCCAGGCGACGTGTGTCCCGGTCACGCCAGAGTACTCGTGTGCCTCGTCGACGACGATGAGTTCGAGATTGGCGTAAAACCGGTGCCAGCCACTGTCGCGATTGTGTCGCGGGAGATACACGTTCAGACCCGCGGGGTTAGTCAGAATTACGTCTGCAGTCTCCCGGATCGCGCGTTTGCGATCTGCCGGTGTGTCGCCGTCGTACACACCGACCGTGATGTCGAGTCCCCAGTCGTCTGTGAGCTTGTCGTTGAGTGTTTGCTCCTGATCCCGCGTGAGTGCCTTCATTGGGAACAGACACAGTGCCGTCGCGTCGGGGTTGGCCAGGTGAGCGCGGGCAATCTGGAGCGCGTAAACCCAGGTCTTCCCCGAGGATGTCGATGTCGTCACCACGACGTTGTCTCCATCCTCGAGATGCTCGAGAGCAGTCGCCTGATGGGAAAACAGATCCACGTCGAGCTGCTCTACGAGCGGGCCTGGAAGCACCGACTCGACGGGGACGGTGTCGGCGTCTCGGGCGGGGAGACGGCGGCTGTCGGCAATCTGGCCCGCGTACTCGGGAAACGACCGTGTGAGCGTGGCCTCCGAGAGGACGCCCTCTCGCGTGGCGGCGGCTTGCGCGGGCTGATCGGCTGCTGGTGGGCTATCCTCCGCTGTGGGGTCTGAGTTTCGTGACATGACTGATTAGCGAAAGTCGCTGAGCGCGCCTTGACTGGTTTCTGTTGTTTCTGACCCGTGTGTGGAAAGCGACTCCGGGGGCCGGTGGGCTGTCTCTGCGAGTGCCTCGTAAATCGTGGCGAGAGCGCGTACGTCGTCTTCACAGTACGCTTCGAGTCGGTCCCAGTCGGGCTGGGCCACCGCTGACGGATCATCAACAGTATCGACCGTGTTCTGCCAGCGGAGATAGATACTGGCGACGGCGGCCCCGTCGACACCAGTCGTCTCCGGCGACCACCCGAGTGGCTCGGCCACGTGTTCTAGCTTGTTAGTGCGGCCCGGCAGTACGGCATTTCCGTTCTCGCTGGCCCAGTAGAGCGGGTCGAACTGGTAGGTGTTTTCCCACGCGGAGACGAACTCTGGGCAGTGGTCACGCAGTTGTTCGGTGATGATGTCGAAGTCGAACCCGTAACCGTTCCACGCGACGACCGGTCGATCGGGTCCGGTGGCGGTCAGCCAGTCCATGAACGCTTCCAGATGTGCAGCCGGCTCGTCGGGGTGTCGCTGGCGAAACGGCCGGTACTGCCCGTCTTCGGCATCACCGTCGAGAACACCGATCAGCCAGGCGACTGATGCGTTGAGCCCGTCGGTCTCGATATCGATAAAGACGGGATCGCCGGTCGGGAATGTGTCGTCACCGGTCGAGACGATCCGCTGGTCAGCGATGGCGGTGGCGGCTGCACTGATCGTCCCCGCGGTGCTGGTGCCGATACCAGGAATACTCGTGAGGTCACTGCGAGTCGCGGCACTGATGTCTGCTCGCGAGCGGAACCCGGCATCCCGGAGCGCCCGTGCTCGGGTCGGGCCGACCTCGGTCAGGCCACGGAGACCGTACTCGTCGAGTGAGAGAGGGTCTGTCTTGACGGCACCGTTCGGATACAGATCGACCAGTGTGGCCGTGCTCTGTGTGTCGTCGACTGCCGCGCCGAGATGCGAATCTGGGTTACCAATCCCGACGATCTTCAGCCGGTCGCCGCTCGTCTGGACCGTGGTCTCAAAGCCGGAGCGAAGTGTCGTCGACAGGTGGAGAGTGTTCTGTGACTGCCACGGGCCGGGCACCGCGTCGAGATACCTCTGTATTCCGTCGATAGTCGTGGTCCGCTCGTACGGATCAACCTCCAACGAGAGCGCGTCCGACACGACCGCCAGTGTGGCGGTGTGTGCCGGGAGTGACCACCCCTCGGAGTTACTCGTCTCTCGTGTGTCGGCACTTCCAGGGGGAGCAACCCCGTCGGGGAACGCGAGTGACGCGGCGGGCGTCACGACGCTGACCCCGCTGTCGGGCGTCTGACTCACCGTCGATCGGACGCCGCGGCCGGGAGTGAGCAGGCTGGAGCCAGTCTGGCCGGCAAGATGCGGTCTCACCTGCGCCTGTTGTGGCGGTGTGGCGACGATACAGTCGGGGTCGGTCGTCTCGAGACAGTCACTCAATCCATTGCCGACGGCCGCCTGCTGGAGATACTCACCGGAGACTGCGAACAGTCGGAGCGGCGCCGTATCGGCCGGCGGGAGAACAGCGCGATGATCGCCCTCGGCTGCCACCGATGGTACGGCCGGAGACGCGTGGTCCGACTGGCCGGACGCGTCATCGGCGGGATCTGCTGGCATATACTACTGTTCAGAGATTTTGACGTATTAACCTACGCACGAACCACAGGTGTGCGATCGGTCGCGAGACGAAACGCCCGACCGCGATTCAGTACGGACGCACGACGAGTATCTCCCAGAGTTGACATCCTCCTCCGCGTGACCGCGTCGCCTGCGCGTGACTGCCCTCCAGACGCCGTCTGGCGACGGCCGAATCCTGAGTCACGCGAATCGAAGATTCGCGTACGTCGCAAATCTCCGATTTGCTCAGCGGTGGAGATTGCAGGGTTGCAGAATCACCGAGCATCCACCTCGGGAAGAATCCGTGGGGATGCTCATGGACTGTGACGGGTGGGACTGCTGGGAGTGGCCACC
>JAQCMZ010000460.1 GCA_028274825.1 Haloferacaceae archaeon | reverse complement strand
GTTCATTAAGTTTCTGACAGGAATCCCAGGGCTCTCGTGGGTGCTCATCGCGGTGTTGTGGTTCGGGAACGTGGAGTTACGGATCGTATTCGTCCTTTTTATGGTGCTGTTCCCGTGGTACTCCCTGAGCACGATGGACGCCGTCCGGGGGATCCCGCGGGATTATAAGGACATGGTGAAGTCGTTCCGGTTCACTCGTCGTGAGTACACTCAGAAACTCATCATCCCGTACATCCTCCCGGATATCGTCTCGGTGTCTAAATCTAACATCGGCTACGCGGCACGGATCGTCGTGGTGGCGGAACTGGTTGGAGCGACCGCTGGTATCGGTCGAGAGCTACTCGTCGCTCAGGGGCGATTCAATATCGTCGATATATTCGCGTGGACATTCGTTCTGGTCACGGTGATGTTGTCCCTCCAAGCTGTGTTGTTGGTTATCGAACGCAGCCAGTTAGACTGGCGTAACGCGGGGGCCTGACTGTGGGACTCTCGATTTCTGTCTCAGATGTCGGCAAAACTTTTCAAACCGACACGGGACAAGTGACGGCAATCGAACAATTCGACTTCACGATCGAGTCCGGCGAGATTGTCACGATGGTAGGACCGACGGGGTGTGGCAAATCTACCATTCTCAACATCGTTCTCGGAGTTCTCTCACCGTCGACCGGCGAAGTCGTCGTCGGTGGACGGCAGCCGTATGAGGATTTCCACAGTTTCCGGGGCGAGATTGCTGCTGTATTCCAGGAAGATAGACTCCTCTCCTGGCGGACGGCGACCGAGAACGCGCAACTTGGGCTCGAGGCACTCGACACCACCAGTTCACACCGGACTAAACAGGTTGCTAAGTGGTTCGATATGCTTGGGCTTACCGGCTACGAACAGGCTCGCCCGCAGGAATTGTCCGGCGGAATGCGGCAACGTGTCGGACTGGCGCGAGCGTTTGTAATCGATCCCGAGGTTCTCCTCTTAGACGAGGCGTTCGGTCATCTCGACGAAGTAACTGCGACCGAACTCCGCGAAGACTTTCTTGATCTCGTCCGGGGCGGACACACACGGACCACGACTCTGTTCATTACACACGATATTAACGAGGCACTTCTGGCCGGCGATCGTGTGCTCGTGTCCCGCTCGCCTGGCCGACTTGTCGATACGATTGATGTCCCGGCTTCGCTCCAGGACGACCCCGAACTCCATCAGCAGTACCGCGAGCGAATTCTCTCACAGCTTCGTTGACGAGTCTGTCTGATCGACTCGGGTCACGAGTATCGAAGAATTGTCTGTTCGACCCGAATAATCAGCACCATTTTTACGAGCCCGCTCGTTTAGGTGGTATGGTTGTTGACCTCTCGCTGCCTCTACGGCACGGAATGTCCGGGTATCCAGGCTACCCCGGGTACGATACTGAGCAACTCCAGCAGTACGAAACAGACGGAAAAGTCTCACATCGAATCGAGATGAACACCCACCAGGGAACCCATATCGACGCACCAGCACACTTTATCGACGGGGGGCAGACAGTGGAGGAACTCTCGCTCGAGACACTTCAAGGGCCTGCGAGGGTGGTCGACCTCCGAGCGTATCGAGGCGAGGCAATCACAGCCGAAACCCTGCGCACCGAGGCGTCTAATTTGACCGCCAACCGTGTTCTTCTGCTGACAGGTGATGTCGATGCCCGATTCGACGGTCAACAGTTCTTCGACTCAGCAGCGGTGCTGACTGCCGACGCGGCCGGATGGCTCATTGACCGTGATGTGAGTCTGGTCGGTAACGACTTTCTCACCGAGGGAATCGAGACCAATGACCGGCCAGTCCATCACGCACTGCTTGGCGAGCAGATCCCCATCGTGGAATATCTCTGCAACAGTGATGTAATCGTCGATCAGACGACCGTTGAGTTTCGCTGTTTACCCCTCCATACACCGGGATTGGAGGCATCGCCAGTGCGGGCCGTCGCCCTCTGACCGTCTTGCCTCTGAACGGTAGTCTCCTGAAGGGGCACCCGCCTGCTGATACTGAGTATCCCTCTGAGAGACCTGAATCATCGCGCTGATACACCCGTGAGGGTCTCACCGTGATCGGCTCCGGACCTCCCAGTATGCTCCCCAATCGCTTCTGTAGCGCAGAGCCTACGATGCTCGACCCAGAGTCAGGCTGTGACCGGACGGCGGCTGAAGTTGCTTGGACCATAATCAATGTACCCGTGGCGTTCATAAACGGCGTATGGCAACTAGTCGAATGGATGCTGTCCTGTTCGAAGAGCACGGCAAGATGGATGTCTTAGAGTCACAAACCGTCTCAGTTCCCGACATTGGGCCGGAAGAGATACTCGTCGAGACGAAAGCCTGCGCGCTCAACCGTCTCGATATCTTCGTCAGAGAGGGGATCCCGGGTGCCGAGTTGGATCTGCCACACGTCTCGGGTGGAGACATCGCGGGCGTGGTTTCTGAGGTTGGCTCTCGGGTTGACTCCGTCGAACCGGGTGACCGAGTCTTGCTCGACCCACGCATCACCTGTGGAGAGTGTGAATACTGTCTGAAAGGAGAGTCGAACCGGTGTGCAGACGAGGTCCACGGCAATCTGGGCGAGGAGTACTGGGGTGGTCTCGCCGAGTACGTGACAGCGCCCGCGCAAAACGCGATCCAGATGCCAGAGGGTGCTAACTTCGTCCAAACGGCTGCGATTCCGATCGCGTACGCCACTGCCTGGCGGATGCTGGTCTCGCGAGCAGAATTGAGACCTGGCGAGACGGCTCTGATCCTGGGGGCCAGCGGCGGACTCGGAACTGCAGGCGTTCAGATTGCCGATTATCTCGGTGCCGAAGTGTATGCCGCGACCAGTTCCCCAGAAAAAGCCGAGCGTGCCCGTGCCCGCGGCGCCGATCACGTCATCAACTACGAAGAAGACGAGTTCGACCGCGCGATCTGGGATATGACGAACAAACGCGGAGTCGACGTCGTTTTCGAACACGTCGGGAAGGCCACCTGGGAGCAATCGATCCGGAGTCTCACCAACGGTGGGCGGATCGTCACCAGTGGGGCCACGACTGGGCATGACGCCACTACCGACATACGGTACCTGTTCACCCGTGAGGAGACGATCCTCGGGAGCCGGGGGTGGCAACGACACGAACTTAACGCAATGTCCGAGCTCGTCTGGCAGGGCGAAATTGAGCCCGCAATCGACCGTGTGCTATCGCTCAAGGAGGCTGTCGACGGGATTGAGGCGATGGAAAACCGTGATCTGACCGGGAAAGTCGTGATTACTCCGTGACAGTGGGATCAGACGCTTCCACCGACTTCCCCACGGGGCCAGATGAGGAGGTCCATCTCGGCTGCCTTCACGACGACACTGCGGCCACAAACCCCGACCAGACCGCACTCATCGATGGCGAGTCTGGTGATACTGTCACGTACGGTGAACTCTCTGACCGGATTGCTGCGGCGGGGAACGCCCTCTCGAATATGGGTGTCGAGACTGGTGACCGAGTCGCGCTGTGCTTTTCCAACCAGTTCGGCTTTCTGTACGTGTTCTTCGGAGCAGCCCGACTCGGAGCAGTCCCCGTTCCGGTGAACATCGAGACGACTCAGGAAAAGATGGTGTCAGTGGTCCGCGATAGCGACGCGAGCGTGATCATCACTGGCGGCGACGAGGAGATTCTGGAGGATGTGCGAGTAGTCGTCAACGCTGTCGACGCCGTAGCCACGGTCGGTGTATTGTCGGCCAATCTCCCGGCAATCGATAGCGCCGAAGTAGTGCCATTTAATGAACGGTTAGCGGCGGCGGCAACTACGCTTGAACCCGCGCCGATTAATCGCGATGACCCAGCGATGCAGCCGTACACGAGCGGCTCGACCGGCAAACCCAAGGGAGTCATCTTGACTCACGCCGGCTGTCACTGGATGATCACCAGCATACACGAGTTGCACTTTCTCGACAGGAACGAGCGTGCAGTCGTCGCCGGCCCGCTGTATCACAAAAACGCGATGGTAGGCGCCGTCAAACCGATGCTCACCGTGGGCGGCAGTGTCGTGGTCATGGACGGATTCGATCCCACACGAGTAATCGAATCAATCGACGACTACGGG
>JAQCMZ010000458.1 GCA_028274825.1 Haloferacaceae archaeon | reverse complement strand
GAAGGGGATCGCTACAGCGCAACAGTCCGTGATGAACCGCTGGTGTAACGCGTACTGAGATAGAGTTTCTATCCAGTGTTTTCTACCGATTGGTCGCAGAATTCAGAGTAAGTACTCTGTCTGATGACGACATTCTAGTGGTCCGAACCGAGAGCCCACGACCGTCGCCAGGAAAGACCACTGACTCCCGGATCACTGAAAGGCTCAAGCAGTGATCGCGGTCTGTGCGAACTGATCGATTCTGAGACTCGAAGAACGCGACATGTCAGGCTGAACCAGTGACCGTCCCAGCGTGAATTAACAGTACTCTGGTAATATACATCTTTTTTCATGTCGTGTTACGTGAGCGGGAGTCACAACCGAGGCCGGACTAGCCGTTATCGTTCTCGACTCCGACAAGAGCCTCTCTGCGGGGGGTTTCGTGGAGGTGTGTAACGTGGACCCGTACACTTATCACTATCACATTGAGAAAGGAATATAATATCAATGAGTAGTCAGGCGCTCCCACAACAAGCAGACACGGTGATTATCGGCGCCGGTGCGGTCGGCTGTAGTGTGGCGTATCACCTCTCTGAACTCGGCGCATCGGATGTCGTGGTTGTTGATCAGGGCCCCCTCCCGGTAGCAGGTGGGTCATCGACTCACGCGCCAGGGATCATGTTTCAGACATCACCGTCGAAAATCCAGACGAAAGCGGCTTACTACTCCAGCCGGCTGTTTTCCGACGCAGGAGTCTACGACGAGGTTGGCGGGATCGAGGTCGGCCGCAGTGAGGACCGAATGGACTTCTTGCAGCGACGGGTCGAGTGGGCCACCTCGTACGGACTCCCCGAGCCACAGCTACTTGACCCCGAACAGGTGTCGGATCATCTCCCGATGGTGAATGAAGACGAGATTCTGGGCGGGTATTACTCGCCGAGTGATGGTCGTGTCGACGGGATCGGCGCTCTTCAGTGGTACATGGAAAATAGCTCGGCCGACTTTGTCGGCCACACGTCGGTGACTGATATGGATGTCACTGGCGGACAGGTCCGGGCCGTCGAGACGGATCAGGGCCGGATCGAATGTGATCGGTGTGTGTTGGCTACCAACAATTGGGGGTATCAGACCGGGCAGATGGCCGGTGTCGATCTGCCGATTGCGCCCGTCGAACACCAGTATCTAGTTACCGAGCCGCTCGACGAGCTCGCAGACGCATCCACAAACGTCGCGAATCACACGACCGGTCTCGATGTCCCGGGAGACCGCTCGATTGCCGAGTACATGAGCGAGGGGCCCCACCGTCCAGTCGGCCGCGATCAGGATAACTCACTGTACTTCCGAACTCACGGGAATGCGCTCGGAATGGGGTCGTACAATCATGAGAGTCTCTCGGTCGACCCAGATGCAATGGGCGGGAACACGGAGCAGCGGCAGGCGTCAGTCAGGGATTTCACGGCCGAACACTGGGACCGCCCGACTCACCGGAACCGCGATAAGTCGGCCAACCAGGCATTCAACGAGCTTCTACCGGTATCACAAGATGCCGAGTATGCCGCCCAAGAAAACGGCATATTCGTTTTCACCCCAGACGGAATGCCCGCAATCGGGGAAACCGCAGAGGTGAGTGGCCTCTGGAGTGCGCTCGCGATCTGGTGGACACATTCGGCAGGGTACGGGCGGATCCTCGCCGAATGGATGGAAACCGGGACGCCACGGCTCCCCTCTGGACCGGTCGATACCGGCGGAATCCACGTGAATCGGTTCCCGCCACATGCGGGCGAGAAGGAGTTTTTCATCGATCGCGGCGCCAAACGCTATCAGCAAGTGTACAGTATCGTCGAACCTCGCTGGCAACCAGAGGAACACCGGAAAATGCGGGTCAGCCCCTTCTATGACAGACAAGCAGATCTCGGCGCGGAATTTTATCAGAGCGGCGGCTGGGAAGTTCCACAGTACTACGAGTCCAACGCTGATCTTGCCGACCGCTACGAAGACGAGATTCCCGACCAACAGGGCTGGCAGGGAGTCAATCGGTCGCCAATCGAGGGAGCCGAGCATCTCCATACCCGTGATAAGGTGTCGATGTTCGATATGACGACGTTCTCCTCGATCATAGTCGAGGGAGATGGTGCCGCGGACTTTCTCCAGCGTATGTGTAGTAACGATATCGATATGAATCCCGGTGACGTTCGGTACTCACTGTTACTCAACGAGGGGGCGGGGATTCTGGCCGACATCACGGTAGTGAAACTCGCTGCTGCTGAATTCATGGTAACGACAGGCGGCGGAAACTCTCCCGGAATCCACGGCTCGTGGCTGGAAGAACACGCTCCTGAGACGGTGTCAGTCACCGTCGAGGAGTCGGCAAAATCGACGATTGGGTTGTGGGGGCCCAAATCACGGCTTCTGCTCCAGCGGCTGACTGACGCTGATGTCAGCAACTCGGGATTCCCGTATTTCACCGCCAAACAGATCCACGTCGGCGAGGTTCCCGTCATTGCCCTCCGGGTTTCGTACGTGGGCGAACTCGGCTGGGAGTTGTGGGCCCCGTCAGAGTACGGTCGGCGACTCTGGACAACCCTCGAGGAAACCGGCAGCGATCTCGACGTTCGCCCGATGGGTGGCGGAGCGCTGTCGTCGATGCGACTCGAAAAGGGCTACCGGCTATGGGGGACCGATATTGACACCGACGCTAACCCGTACGAGGCTGGGCTTCCATTCGCGGTGGATACTGACACGGATTTCATCGGCCGGGACGCGCTCGTGGAGGCCAAAGAAGCTGGGATCGACAATCGGGCGACACCACTCACGCTCGACGATTCGACGGATATCATGCTCGGCGGACGGCCAGTGATGGCGGACGGGAAAGCGATTGGATACGTCCAGGATGGAGACTTCGGCTACTCGACCGGCGAGTCGATTGTTTACACGTACCTCCCCGACAAGTACGCAAACGCTGGGACTGCCGTCCAAATCCAGTGTGAGGGTGAGACGTACGACGCGACAGTTCGCGATGAACCGCTGTTCGACCGCGAGCGGAATAAGATCATCAGGTAACACATATCCGATCAGCTGGGTTTCGACATCGGGAACTCATTACACCTGTCGATCAGACGGCTCAACTGGTTCCTAATCGGCGTATACCGCGGTCAAGCCTTGTGACGCGTTCCACACGCAACTTGCAGAAGTCGAGACACCCACACAGAGATGAGACGAAATTGAGGTGACACGACACAGCCGCCGTGTCGTGGTTAGGCGGAATCCACGCCCGGGTATACCTCGAACAGGGATACAGTATACACTACTTCTGGGGAACTACCTTGTAGGCGGTTCATGACACAGCTCAAGCCGTTGGCTTCCGTGCTGGTCCTGCTGTGACTTGTTCAGTAGGAACACGCTGTGTCCTCATGGCCGGCGACGAACTGGCGGCTACTACTGCGCTTTTCGCCCAGAAAAGTCGTATCCGGGATCTGCCCCGCTATCATCGTCTTCTCCGTCTCCGCTGGAACCGCCCGATTCATCCCCACCTGAGTCGTCAGGGCTGTCCGAACACCCCGCGAGCGCAACTGGAATCGTCGCGCTGATCAGGCCGATTACACGCCGCCGGGTTGTCTTTTCAATAGACATGCATAATCACACTGTCGTGGGTGCACTCAATACTTGGGACACGACAGATTCTGGAAGTTGTTTCAGACTCAACTGTCGCAGTATTCGCTCCACAGACAGAGCAGTCGTCGATCAGACAGACCGTCTGTCAGCCCGTGGGTCAGGGAATGGTGACCGAGTCCCTTCGACTACTCGGGTGAACCTGCACTCTGCGACCGGAGCGAGCGTGGAGCATCCCGCTCGGAGCGCGGCACTCGTGTCGTGTCGGGAATCGCTTGTACACCCAGAAGTAATCTCGTGGAAACTGGTAGTTGGATACCGGTTCTTGATTATGATTAACTTCGAGTTGATCCTTCCACGAATCATAGCATTACCGACATGATCGGGATGGGGTCGGCACGGCCGCCTGATCAACAGTCGGTGGCAATTCGATTTCTTTGTTACAACTGGACCCTGTCGACAACCTCGGGGTCAAGCCCCGAGGCTTCTTGCTTCGAGGAGGGAACTTGCATCCATCTCGGACACAGCGGTTCCAGTCTCCACAAGCGTGGATTCGGCGTCTCCCAAACCTCCGTGATAGCGACGACGAGTCGTCCGACTGCC
>JAQCMZ010000455.1 GCA_028274825.1 Haloferacaceae archaeon | reverse complement strand
GGCAGTCTCTTGGGAGTGGCCACCCCGGGACTCCTCTCCTCAGCTGAGGCGAAGTCCCTGTGTTGTGTGTGCCACAGGGGCTTCGGTCAGTGTCACCAGACTCGGAGTTACTTGCATCGGTGACGATAGCCCGATGCTTGGTGTGTGATTTAATTCCCCATCGGGGCACACCCTGCCCTGTTTCCAGCGTGGGCGGACACTCGAACCGCCACTTGTTGGGCACTCGGCTACATCGGGGTCGTAACCGATGCGCCGACACTGACGCAGACGCCACTGTCCAACAAAAACGGTCGGAATCCCCCACTGTGACGGCGCGTATCCACGCCGTGAACGACGTGGGATTGCGCCTGTTCTGCATATAATGATTGATGAAGCACAGGAAACCGATCTCCGCCAGTGGGCGATTCTACGGGCACTAAGCACAACTTCGGGAGCAGCTTTCGATGCTGAGAATGTGTTTGTGGTCGGCGATACAAAACAGAGCATCAACCTCGCTGGAGCGCTCGCCAACCGAGGCCACGATGTACTCGCAGTTGATGCAGACTCATAAGGCGGCCTCACACTCAAACTCGGGTACCGTGACCAATACCGCGAAGGCGAGTACGCACTCTACGATGTTCTTTCAGAGATGGGGCAGTTCACCCTTGACGATCTCGACGAATTGATCGTCCACGGTGACGAATTCGATATAGCCCCATCTCATATACGGAACTTCTGACTGGAGAAGCACCTGTACTCCGAGGCCCGCGGGGTTGAGGCGTTGAAGCTCGCTCTTGACCGGCTCACAGCGGACTACGACTACGTAGTGATTGATCCCCCACCGAATCGGGCCGCTCGCTGACGGTGCGCTGCTCGCCGCTGAGAACGTCCTCTTTCCAAGTCACGCAAACACGATTGCGAAAGACTCCCTCGAAATCCTCTTTGACGAAATCGACACCCTGGAAGACAAATTCGACGATGTGAACATCTCGACCGTTGCAGCTGTCCTCAACGAAGTCGGTCGGGACGGGGTCAGTAGCGAGATGCAGGACTGGTTTGTGGACACCTTCGGTGAAGAGTACGTGTTTCAGATGCCCGACTGGGCTGTGGTCAAGCACAGCATCGAGTACCGTACATCGATCCTCGCGTACGACCCGGACGATGCAGGCTACTCGTGGGATGCGGAGAAAGCGGACGCACTCCGTGACAAGTACACCGAAATCGCAGTACACGTAGAAGACCCATGACTGATCCGAAAGACGAACTCGGACAACGGTTTGACGAAAGACGAGCAGACACAGAAAGAGACGAAGGGACAAACCAGTCAAGTGATACAGATAACACGAGTGTCTCGGATGACACGGGTAACACGGGTAACGCGAATGACACAGGTAGTAAACCTGGCCCGGATCGGGATGAGTCCGCGACAAGTCACCGGCGGCAGTTACCAATGTATTTGCCGGACGCGAAGGCCGACGAGCTCAACAAACTCTATGAGCGCCTCGATGGACGTTCAAAAGTCGCAGGAGACGGGGGAATTGAG
>JAQCMZ010000450.1 GCA_028274825.1 Haloferacaceae archaeon | reverse complement strand
GGAAGCAATCACTCGCGGGCTATCGAACTCTGCAGTGAATTCCGTGACGAAATCCTCGTACAGTGGCGCCGAATACCGCAACGGCGGCCGGTCAGAGCAGCCGAACCCCGGCAGATCTGGGGCGATCACGTGGTACTGGTCGCTGAGTTCGTCGAAAATACGGCGATACTCACCGGATGACCCTGCGGCATTAATTCCATGATACAACAGGAGATCCTGGTCTTCTGGGTCTCCTGCCTCAGTGTACGCGATATTCATCCCACGCCATCGGTATGACCCACGATTCCCCTCCAGCGGACGCTCGAGTTTCTCGGTGTCTCTCAGTGCTCGGGTAGCAGCGTACAGCGCGCCGACGCCCACCGTGGCGTACCCCGCGAGTTTCTTCAGATTCATATCATCTTGTAGGATAGCCCGCCGCATAAACCAATCGAGCCACGTGTGTATCCGCTGTCGCAACAGTTTCGGGGTGTATTAGTCGCCTCGCAGACAGACCCGCGCCCGAGAAGTAATTCTGCTATCACACGGCAGTGTCTCCCGGCACGTCCTCCAGAGCTGAGACCTCACAGTATCCCCGGCTGTTGACAGTTCTCACCGCTCTTCCAAGGTAGGCTGGTCTCGTGAGTGGCGATCGAGACTCTCTCTGACAGGCGCCAGTAACTGATCTGCGACAGTGTACGGATCTGTCTCTCGGTCAGTGACTCGCTTAGCGAGCGTGTCAATCCCACCGCGATGCTCAATTTCCTCTTCCAGAAGCACCCCGACATCGTCTTGCAAGAGCCGCCGAATCTCTTCAGCGTGTCTGGTGTGTCGGTTCTGCTGGAGTTGCCCGGATTCTTCGAGATACTCTCGGTGGTCGGTGAACGATTCGAGCAGCTGTTCAACGCCCGTTCCATCGGTGGCGACCGTCTCAACGACCTCGGGCGTCCAGTTGGTTGCTTCGTCACCGGGTTGCTCGGGGTCTGTGTCTCCCCCAGTGTCGAGGTGGTCTGGCGTTTCGGCCCCGTGGTGACCGGTGGTGAGTCGGGCAGTAGAGTCGTCACTCATGTGGATCATCTCTTCGAGTTCCGCAGCGGTTCTGTTAGCGCCGTCCATGTCGGCTTTGTTGACGACGAATACATCACCGATTTCGAGGATGCCAGCCTTCAGCGTCTGGACATCGTCGCCTGATCCCGGCTGGACGAGCACAGCCACTGTGTCGGCGGTTCGAACGACGTCAACCTCGCTTTGCCCGGCGCCGACCGTCTCGACAATTATCCGGTCTTTCCCGAAGGCGTCTAACGCCCGAACAGCGTCTGCGGTGGCGGTCGCAAGCCCGCCCAACTGACCGCGAGCGCTCATCGAGCGAAAGAACATGTCCATATCCCCGATATTCGAGGCCATCCGGATTCGGTCTCCGAGCACTGCGCCGCCCGTGTACGGTGACGACGGGTCAACGGCAATCACGCCGACGGTTTCTCCACGGTCGCGATAGGTGGCTGCCAGTTTGTCTACCAGTGTTGATTTGCCCGCTCCTGGCGGGCCCGTCACCCCGACGATTGTGGTGTCACCAGTGTACGCGTGCAGATCCGAAACGAGTTGTCGATACCCCGACTCTCTGTCCTCGATTTTCGAGATAGCGCGGGCAAGGGCTCGATGCTGTCCGTCGAGCAACTCAGTGACTAACTCCGAGACATCTGGCTTCGTGTCTGACGACGGTGTGTCTGTCATCTTAGTCAGCGTGTGGAACGTGTTCTCGAACGAATGTGACCGTCTCTTCCATCGGTGTTCCCGGCCCGAACACCTCTGCAACGCCCATCTGCTTGAGTTCGGTTTCGTCGTCGTCAGGAATGATCCCGCCGACGATCAGCAACATGTCCTCGAACGTACCGTACTGCTGGAGTCCATCGACGATTTTGGGGACGAGTGTGTTGTGTGCACCTGAAAGGATAGAGATCCCGAGCACGTCGACATCCTCTTGAACTGCTGCCTGGACGATCTCGTCTGGTGACCGATGGAGCCCGGAGTAGACGACTTCGAACCCAGCGTCTCGGAATGTCCGGGCGATGACGTGTGCTCCGCGGTCGTGACCGTCGAGTCCGACTTTGGCTACCAGACACCGAATCGTCTGCTGTTCCTGATCGACACTCATTGGGTTCGATTACGGCGGTACGTGTTTTACTCTAACGGATATTTCAGTGCATATCTACAGGTGGTGGACGACGAGTGTGTCGGGTCGTGACCCCAGACGCTTCACACGCGTTGTGTTGTCACCGAGCTTCAGACCCCGACAGAGCGACTCGAACGTGGTGGGTCATACTGTGTTGGCCCTTCAGTAGCGTACCCCGTGAGCGCATTGTGTGATGGATTTTTTGGCTTTTGATATGGGCGGACGTTACGACGCATCGCGATTCCCTGTCACGACCAGCACTCTCTCAGCTCAATTGGCCCGGTCTCGATCAGACGGTCGTGTCGAGAAACTCGACAATCTCGCGGTACGCCTTAATCTGATTTTCTCGCTTAGAGAAGCCGTGGCCTTCGTCGTCGAAAATGCGTTTTCGAACAGAGACTCCCTGTGTACCTGCTTTGTCGGCAATCTGTTCAGCCTCATCGACAGGCACTCGGGGGTCGTTCGCCCCGTGTAAGACGAACAACGGGGCCTGTATCTGCTCGACGTTGTTGATGGGAGAAATCTCTTCGAGGAACGCGCGGTCGTCTTCCAGAGAGCCGTATTCTCGCTCTCTGAGGCCACGACGCCAGTCACCAGTATTCTCGAGGAACGTGACGAAGTTGGCAATCCCGACGATGTCGATCCCCGCAGCCCACAACCCGGGATACTCAGTGAGGGCTGCGAGTACCATGAATCCGCCGTAGGACCCGCCTTTGACGGCGAGTCGATCAGAGTCAATTTCGGGATAGTCGCTCAGCCACTCGACAGCCGCCTTGATATCGGCGACGGAGTCCATCCGATTTCTCACATCGTCTAACTCCGCGTAGTCTCGACCGTACCCCGAGGATCCCCGAACGTTCGGTTCGAGGACTGCGTATCCGTGGCTGAGAAAGTACTGCCGGACACTCGAGAAAGACGGGCGTCGCTGGGACTCCGGACCGCCGTGGATATCGACAATCGTCGGGAAGCCGTCAGTCGGTGGCTTCGACTCCGGCACCGAGAAAAACGCCGGAATCTGTCGGCCGTCAAAACTGGAGTATTCGATCAGTTCCGGTTCGACAAAATTGTCGGTCGGAATCCCGGCTGTCGAGGCGAACGTCCACTGTTCGGTTTCTCCGGTTTCGACATCGACGACATATACGTTTCCGTTGACCTGCCGGGCGCTGGCTGACACGGCGATTCGATCACCATCAGCATCAAACGTGATCCCACCAGCGACACCGTCAGGGAGACCCGGACGGGGAAACTCCACGATCGTCTCCGGGGAATCAAACTCGCCGACAGTGAGTTCGGTGTATCCGTCGACATTCCGCGTGTACGCCACTCGACTGCTCTCTTGATCGATCGAGACACTACTCACATTCCAGTCTCCACCGGCGACGACAGTGGACCGAGTCACACTGTCGCAGTCGATCCGGTCAAGACGAAGTGTGTCCGACTCGTCGTCTGTCACACAATACACCGAGTTCCCGTCCGGACCCCACTCTGCACGCCCGAACCGCGCTTCTCCCTCGTGAGGGGTGAGATATGTCCGGTCGCCGGTTTCGACATCAACCGCGTACAGGTCCTGGTCAAAACTCGAGCGTGCCTTCGAGAGAAGCAGCCGGTCGTCGTCTGGACTCCACCCGGCCAGCGATAACAACCCATCTCCCTCGTAGATCAACTCCGCCGCATCGCCGACGGTATCGCGGCTCTGGACGTATACGTCGAACACTGACTGATCCCGGCGGTTCGACGTGAACGCGAACTGTGACCCGTCAGAACACCATCCTCCCCACCGGTGTTTCGACGCTGGGTGCTGGGTGAGGTTAGTGATCACTCCGGACGTGAGATCTAACCGGAACAGCTGTACACGCTCGTTACCCCCCTCGTCCATACCGAAGGCTAACTCTGCTCGCTCCGGTGAAAACTCCGCGAACGTCACTCGCTCGTCGAAAAACGTCTGCTGGTTGGGCCACTCACCAGGCCCTGTCACCATCCATAACTGGGCCGTGCCGGTGGGATCGTACCTGAAGGCCAATTCACCGTCGGCGCTGAAGTCTGCCACACTTGAGCTTCGGATATTGAGGTACCGCTCAATATCATACTCTTCCATGCTCGTACGCACCGCTTGCCCGGATTAACCCTTTCTACTCAGTACCTCGATAAGACTGACTGCGACAGTCGAGACCAGCCTTAGCGCCCCTCGGTACTGTCAGGCGATTCGAGTGAACTACCCCGCCCTACTCAGCAACGCTTCGCGTTGCTTCCTTGAGGGCGGGGCTTCCTGTTTCGACGACGCGGTTTGCAGGCACTGACCGTGTATCCAGAGTGACCGCAGTCTCCACGGGCGTTCCTTCGG
>JAQCMZ010000416.1 GCA_028274825.1 Haloferacaceae archaeon | reverse complement strand
GACATCCTCCCACGACATCTCGTGGGCTTCCCACGCCCGGTGGGCCGATTTGGGAACGTCCGTTTCCGACCCGACACGCTGATGGGAGTGCCACGCCCCCGCTACTCCTCTCGTGTGACGGACTCGGAGTTCCCTGAGTATGTAACGTCAGTTGGAGTGTTCGAAGGCTTCCTTTGTGATGAGGCAAACACCAACTCAACTGCCAGTTTTCGGACAGTCAATCACGATGGGAGATCATCGCAATGACGAATACAGATTCATTCTGTGGGCGCTCAAACCGTTCGGTGACAGTGTGTGAGAACCGCCCGGCGATTCATCCCACGAGGAAAGTCGTGGGTTTTCTCGCCTCATCTCCATAATTAGATGATGCCGTCCTCGACAAGCTGCTCGATTGTCTGCTCCTCATAACCAAGTTCGCGTAACACTTCGGTCGTGTGTTCTCCCAATTCCGGGGGATGTGACCGGACGGTCGCGGGTGTTCGTGAGAAGTGCATCGGCACGCCCGGCATCTCGATGGTGCCTGCAGTCGGATGCTCCACCGAGGCGTCCATCCCCCGCGCCTGGAGTTGAGGATGGTCATACACTTTGTCCATCTGATTTATTGCTGTCGCGGGCACGTCGCAAGCACGCATGAGTTCAACGAGTTCAGCGGTGGTGTAGTCAGCGATTTCGGCTTCGAGTTCCGGTTCGAGCGTGTCGCGGTTGGCGACACGGTCGGTGTTGGTCTCGTACCGGTCATCCTCGAGCAGGTCCTCTCGGTCGAGTGCGGCACAGAATTTTGGCCAGAGGCTTTCCGAAGGGACTGCAACCACCGCGTAGTCATCGGCCGTCTCGAACACCTGGTAAGGGACGATACTCTGGATTTTCCCGCCGCGACGGGTCGGTGGCTCATCTGTTGCGAAATAGAACATCGCTGCATAGGTGTTGAGTGCCGCTGCCGAATCAAGTAGACTCAGATCCAGCTTCTGTCCCGTTCCGTCGCCGAACTCACGCTCGAGCAGTGCGGCGATAATCGACTGGGTCGCGTACAGTCCTGTGACGATGTCAGTCACCGCGACGCCGACACGAACGGGTTGGCCATCCGGCTCGCCAGTGATACTCATTAGCCCTCCCTCTGCTTGCACGACGAGATCATATGCCGGCCGGTCACGGTCAGGGCCCCACTCGCCGTATCCACTGATCGCACAGTACACGAGGCCTGGGTTCAGCTCGCTGAGTGCCTCATAGCCGAGCCCCCACGACTCCATCGTTCCCACCCGGAAGTTGTGCAACACCACGTCAGCTTCTGCCGCGAGGTCCCGAAACAGCTCCTGGCCCTCCGTACTCGAGAGGTTCAGCGTCACCGACCGCTTGTTCCGATTCACGCTGAGATAATACGAGGCGACCGCAGAGTCCTGGTACGTTGGCGGCGCCCATCCACGGGTCTGGTCGCCCCCGTCCGGCCGCTCAACCTTCACAACCTCCGCGCCGAGGTCAGCAAGTTGCATCCCACAGAACGGGCCTGCAAGCACCCGTGAGGCATCTATCACGGTCACTCCATCGAGCGGTCCTGTCTCACCGTCTGGGTGCTCCGCTTCGCCGGTCATGACTCCTGTCTTTGTCGCTCGCTGGCTTCGGGGCGCTGCATGTCAGTCTGTTTCTAAGACGCGAGTGATAATATTTCCCCCACCCCTATCCTTATCATAACAGTAAGCGTCCGACCGGCTTGACATCCTCCTCCGCGTGACCGCGGCCGAATCCCACGCCACCGCTGAATTGGGAGTGTCAGGTGTCCAGACTGCCACGCGAGCACACCGTTGGAATCGGTGTGGAACCGGGCGACGGGCAGTCTCTTGGGAGTGGCCACCCCGGGAC
>JAQCMZ010000415.1 GCA_028274825.1 Haloferacaceae archaeon | reverse complement strand
CCTCCTTGGTGGCGACGGTAGAGCGTCTGACCGTCCGTGTTTGTGGAGTTGAACCCAGAGGCAACTGATGCCGTCACAATTGGTCGTCTCGTGTGTTTCGAATTACTTATGTGCTTCAGGAGCTGTCGGCTTCATCCACTCAAGCCCCGTGGCATTCGCCTCAACCGCCTGTAAACGAGTCTGATGGGGGAAACAGAGCCGCGCTCACATACTGCTTGCCCCTCACATCAGAGCTCACTCTTAGCATCGAATCCTGGGATCAATCACATGACAGTACCTCACGGTTCAAACTGCTTTTGACGGCGACACAATGGGAGCGTCTCAGGTGAGCCCTGGTGCTGTGCGACAACTGTGCAATCGGCATTCGAAGAATGTGATACGCCTCCGGCACACGCTGAGACGCTCAGACAGCGCGTCTGGCAAATACGCGCCCAACACCCACAGACGAAAGCCCCGTGAACCGACTTCACCGGTGTCTAGTTAATCACCCTGTAGAAGACCTCAGCTACCTCAGACACACTGTGGACTGTTCTGTTCTAATAGCTGTTGCCGTCGGGACCAGCGTTACCAGAAGCTGACAAGCTCGTTCACCGCCCGCACAGCCGCATCGAGAAAGCCGACGTTTTATATCCGATTGTTTGATATTATATCTTGATGACGAACCTGACCACGCAGCAGCGTCAGTACGCCGAGCGTGCAGAATCGGTTGCTACAGAATTCAGTGACGAAGCGTACACGTGGCATGGTGAGGTGCCGTGGAACAATCTCGCACGGTTGGTTGAGGCGGATCTCTACTGTCCATCAATCTCAGAGAAATACGGCGGGCAGGGACTGTCGGATCTGACAGCCATGATATTGACCGAGGCTGTCGGTCGAAGTTGTCCGGACACGGGGTGGTTCAGCTATATGCAGAGTATGGTCGCCCCACGAGCAATCGATCTCTTTGGTTCCGAAGCACTGAAAGAAGAATACCTCCCAGCCGTGACTGCTGGTGAGAGCATTATTTCGATCGCCATTTCGGAGCCAGAAGCCGGATCAGACGTGGGGTCAATGGCGACAGAGGTGACCGAGACAGACGGCGAACTGATCTGTAACGGTGAGAAAACATGGGTGGGGTGCGTTCCGTGTGGCGACGCTGCCGTGACGTGGGTTCGGTTCCCAGAGGGACTCGGTTCGGTTCTCATCCCATATGACGACCCTGGTGTGAAAATCGAGGAGGTTCACACGAACATGGCCGGCTACGCTCAGACGCATTTCAGTATAGAGGAGGTGGTAGTTCCGAAGAGTCACGTCCTGACCCGCGGGAAGGAGGCGTTCAAACAACAACTGGTATCGCTCAACTGGGAGCGTCTCGGGAGTTCAATCCTCACTGTCGCGTGGGCCGAGGCGGCGTTAGAACAGGCGTTAGACTACGCCAGTGAGCGTGAACAGTTCGGTCAGACACTGGACGAGTTCCAAGGTATCGAGTGGAAGTTCGCCGAGATGTACCGACAGATCGAGACGGCAGCCGCGCTGGTGTATCAGTCTGCAGGGGGAGCACAGGGCCACGAGCGGCCACCGTCCCGGCTTCAGACGTCGACAGCGAAACTCCATTGCTCGCAGATTGTCGAGAACGTGGTTAGTGAGGCCATTCAGACAGTCGGTGCTCGAGCTTACCAGCAGGGCCATCCGCTGGAGTATCTCTATCGATTCGCCCGTGGTCGACGTATCGCCGCGGGTACCGACGAGATGCAACTGAACACGATCGCTCGCGCGCTGAAAGACGAGGGACTTCCTGCTGTCTCACAGCGGTAGTGTAATCCCTGCTCTCCGGGTTCGATTTCTCAGTCGCTATACGAGCGGTCGAACTGTGGCTCTCGACCCTCGTTGAATGCCGCTAGAGCCTCTTTGTGTTCGGTATCGACGACGCAATCCCACTGGTGTTCTACAGCTTTCCGGCAGTACTCGTCGAAACTTTGCTGTGGATTAACCAGTCGGTTCGTGTGTTGGACCGCTCTCGCGGGTTTGTCCCGGATCTCGGCGGCAAGTTCGCCCGCAGCCGTCAGTACGTCCCCGGCCTGTTCAACCGCGAGACCGATATCTACCGCATCCTCTGGGGTGATGTCTCGACCAGTCAGGAGGTATTCACGGGCTTTCGACTCGCCGACAAGCCGCGGCAGAAGCCAAGCGCCACCGTCGCCAGGCACGAGGCCGATATTGACGAACCCTTCACGCATAATGCCCGCCTCGCCGACGACACGCAAATCACACGCCAGCGCGAAGTCACAGCCCGCACCGATAGCGGGACCGTTCACAGCCGCAATAGATGGGACCGCCATTGTTCGCAGATTCCAGACGAACTGCTGGATGAGCCAGAGGAATGCGCCGTACTCCTCGGGAGATTGTGTGTCCCAGTCGGGCATTTCAGTGGTGTCTGCGCCCGAGCAGAATCCCTTGCCAGCGCCGGTCAGTATTATCGCGTAGACACTCTCGTCTGCCTCGGCTCTGCGAGCAGCATCGTTGAGTTCGAGTACGGTGTTGCGGGTGAAGGCGTTGTACACGTCCGGCCGTTCGATGGTGACCGTCGCGATTCCGTCGGTCACGGCGAAGCTAATATCATCATATGTCTCCATGCCCTTTGCGTCGGCCCCGTGGTTCATATATTACCGGTCCGGCCGTCGATAGCTACCCAACTATTTATGATCGCATATACGAGTGTTTGTATGCTAACACGGCGGCTCAGTTTTGACCGACAACCGAGAGTGTGGTATTCGCTGCTCGATCTGAGCCACCACTCACAACCGGTGTCTTTTCTCAGAGACGGTGGCGACACGAGCGACATCACTCCCACTCCCACTGGTGGTATTCAGGTCCCACCTCGACGAGTCGTGCGGGGTGAGTGGTCGTGAACCACGGTTCAACTCCGCCGGACGGGTCGCTTGAACAGCGTCTATATGATGACCCCCCACTCGTTGACGCTGCATCGGCAGCAGCGAGTATCCCGGTCGACGCGACAGTTCTCACCAGCGGATTCGGAAGCGTCGGCTACCCGAAGGCGATTCCCCTCGCGCTGGCAGACGACACCCGCAATCTCGAACTCACGCTTGTCCACGCCGGCAACGTCGGCGAGGAAATCGATATCGACCTCATCGAGTCTGGTGCCGTCGACCGTCGCTTCACCTACCAGTCATCGACCGTCGCCCGAACCGCGACCAACCGACGCAACGTTGCATTCAGCGATCGGAACGCCTCAGCAGTCGGTGACGAGGTACAGTACGGCCGACTCGTCGACCCAGACATCGCGGTCGTCGAGGCAGTTGCCGTGGGAGAAGACTGGTTCGTGCCGTCCACCTCAGTCGGGCAGACTCCGGCGTTCGTCGGGGCTGCCGACAGTCTCCTCATCGAACTCAACCGGGAACAACCACTCGAACTGCAGGGACTCCACGATATATATCGCCCGGACGCGCCACCAGATAGAAAGCCGATCCCGCTCTCAACTCCGGGCGGACGGATCGGGACGAGCCACGTTGGGTTCGACAGTGAGACACTTATCGGTGTCATCGAGACAGACACTCCTGATTCAACCTACAACTTCCGGGACCCGACAGCGGACGATCTCGCTATCGCTGCACATCTTGGATCGTTTCTCGCTGCCGAAATCGAGCGCTCATCGGTGTTCGAGGACACAGTCCATCTCCAGTTTGGTGTCGGATCGCTCGGTAATGCACTGATGGGTGAATTGAAGAGCCTCGATTTCGGCGACCGCACTGTGGTGTATTTCGGTGAACTCATCCAAGACGGTCTCCTCGATATGCTCGATGCTGACCGACTCGAGAGTGCGAGCGCGACATCGATGGCGCTGACCGATGAGGGTCAGGACCGCCTCTTCGCTGATGTCGAACGGTACGCCGAGGATATCGTTCTCCGCCCAGCCGGGGTCACCAATCACCCGGGTCTCATCGACCAGTTCGGCGTTATCGGTGTCAACAGCGCTATCGAGTTCGATATCTATGGCAACGTCAATTCCACACACGCCGGCGGGAAGCGGATGATAAACGGCGTTGGTGGGTCTGCTGATTTCAATCGTAACTCGTTGGTTACCGTCTGCGCACTTCCCTCGACGTTAGACGACGGTGACATCTCCCGGGTAGTCCCGATGGCATTTCACGTCGATCACACAGAACACGATGTCGATGTTTTCGTTACAGAACAAGGGGTAGCCGATGCACGCGGGTGCTCACCCGTCGAGCGTGCCGAGATGATAATCGACCGCTGCGCCCACCCCGAGTTCACACCGGATCTACAGTCGTATCTGACGGACGTGAAATCCCAGGACTACCACATCCCACACGATATCGACAGAGCAGCTCAATGGCAGGACTGATCTCACCGGAAGCGGTCCCGGTGAACTACCTCTCCCTACTCAGCCGCTTACGCGGCTTCGTTAATACCGGGGCATCCTGTTTCCATGACGTACATTTCATCTATGACACCGGACGCACCCGACAACGTGAACACAGAAAGCGCAGTCTCCACAGGTGTATTTTCGGATTGTCCTCATCCTCGTTTCTCAATCGCGTGAGAGGGCCCAGTTAATCCCGCGCTTGTATCCGCACAGTGGTTGATTCTAACGTGGTATGACTGGTACAAAAGTCTCTATATGAGGCGTTCTACTACCGCAACAGCATGAGTATGTATGTTGATATCACACTCTGTTCTGAGCCAAATCGGCGGTCATATCGGCTAGCTAAACACCCACCTGACAGCAGGAACAACGCAGAATCCACGCAGAACTGATAATCATGATACTCAGGGCAGGCAGACATTTATTATCGGCCAGACCAAACTTAATATCGTAGATGTCCGTCAGGAAAAAGAAAAAAATGCTGATCATCTCTGCTGGATTGTTGTTGCTTGCTGGTAGTGCTGTTGGTGTCGGAGCAGTGTCGAGTATCGACGAAGCGTTCGACACTGAGGACTCAGAAATAGAGACATGTCACCACGAGGGACCGCCGGAGGGGCATGGTCCACACGAAGACACAGATGAGAGGGCTGAACCTGGAAAGTGTCTGCAGGAACACCCACACGAGGGACCGAATCAGTAAGGCGATGATAGCGACGAGTAGCAAGTCAAGCGATTTGCTCTCACACGGTTACTGACGGACTTGCCTGTCACAGTTGCTACGTTGTGAGGGCAACCGCAGATAGGCTGAAGATATTATAAAGAGCAAGGAGAGTACCTGCGGCTTGAGCCGCAGGATGAATCCGACAACTCGGACGCAATCCACGCCCGACTGCGAGCTGAGAGTTCTCCCCACGAGTTTCAACTGGCAGGCAACTAATCCCGTAGAGAGGAATCAGGCCGGGGACGGAGCGATTCCGCCTCCTCGGACGATG
>JAQCMZ010000390.1 GCA_028274825.1 Haloferacaceae archaeon | reverse complement strand
AGGCGCAATCCCACGGCCTTCAGGCCGTGGATACGCGCCGTCACAGCGGCAATTCCCGACCGTTTTTGTTCCGTTCCAAAACACCGTCTCTGCAAGCGTCGGCGCACTGGGGACGACCTCAGTGTAGCCGAGCGCCCGACAACTGGCGGGTCGAGTGTCCGCCCACACTGGAAACAGGGCAGGGTGTGGCCCGATGTGGGAATCAAATCACATCACACACCAAGCACCGGGCAAATACTCGCAGAGAAAGTCACTCCGAGTCCGTCGCAGTCTGCCGAACTCCCCGTGGCCAACACAACACAACACAACACTGGGTGTCCGAACACAACAGACGAGAGGGAAGGAGTCCCGGGGTGGCCTGGCCACTCCACTCCCAGGAGACCGCCCAGTGACCGGTCACTCACCGATTCCAACGGTGTGTTGGCTTGGGAGTCTGCAACCCTGCCACTCCCAACTCAGCGGTGCGGTGGGATTCGGCCGCGGTCACGCGGAGGAGGATCTCAAGGCTTCGATCTGCAGACGGTGAAACGCGAGCATCTCGGGTGTGTCTCAAAGACAATCACAGACGGCCGGGAGCGGTGCTGACGTGATCGCGGAGGAACGATATCATTGCAGAGACGGTTTTCGACGGGGCGCGTCTGTGAAGCGTACCGATACCCCCATCGATCGATTGCACGTTCACGCTCGGCCGTGCGCGTCGGATACTGGAGTCGTGACGGGTTGTCAGGTAATCTGTCTGTCCGGGATCCGGTCGTAACAGCAGTGTCGGCGTCTCGTGACTGGCCGGCAGAATCTCGTCGAGAGGGGCGTACCCTCGCTGGTCGATTGCCAGTGCTTCTGGTCTGAGTTGTTTGCGGGCAGTCGCCAGTAGCGAGGCATACACGGGTGTCCGGCCGTATTCGTGGGCGAGTTCGTCGTGCGGAGTGCGCCGCCAGCGGTCGAACTTCGTCTCGACTTGCCGGTGACGGTCTTCCGGGTCAGAGGTGGCTGCCCGCAACGCGGGAGGGTTCTCGGCGAGCACAACGACGGGAGCAACAACGTCCCTGGCAGCGACGACAGCTGCAATCTCTGCGCCCATGCCGTAACCGTATAAAATCGGGTTCGATATCTGCGAAGCGGTGATGAGCCGCTCAAGATCGTGTGCCAGTGTCAACAGATCGTACCCGGATTCGGGAGCATCAGAAAGACCGTGTGATCGGACATCATAGGCAATCGTCTCGTAAGCGTCACTGAACCGCTCGAAGAGCGGGAGCAAACACTGTGCGTTGTCAGTGAATCCATGAATGCCGATCAGCGCCCGGTCCCGGGGTTCTCTCGACCCGATGACGTGAGTTCGGACTCCGGCACCGTCTGAAAAGCCGGACTGCCAGTCGTCAGGATCGATACTGTTTCTGGGTGAGCGACTCATAGGCTACAGATAGTATCACAGACCAACTTGGTACATAAAACTGTAGTGAGGAGTCGTCGCTGACGGGGTCTCAACGGTACGTCACTGTGCTAGAGAGGCGGGGCAAGACGAGACGGCATAAAGCGAGGTGGGATGAGATGCGGTCGGGTCAGCGGGGAGGACAAAGCATCGCCGGTAATCAACTACTGCGGTCTTGAGCCGGTGAACAGTGGTGTTACCGGCGCTCTGCCGGGGTTGAGCAGCGCATACACAGCACGTTTCCGCCTGCCCAATTGACATCATTCGAGCCACACTCAGGACAGCGGTGATTAGAGTTATCGTATTCTGTGGTTCCGCGCGGGGCCGCGAGATATCCGTCTGAGACGGCCGTCTCGACGAGCGAGGCGAATCGCTGTCGTTTGTATATTGCCCGTGCAGCGAGGAACTCTCCAGGTGAACTGGGGTCAGCGCCGTGAAGATCCTCCCATTTGACCGCAATCTCCCCGTTTGCGGGGCCCCGTGCCAGCTGTTTGATTGTGCCGGAAGCAGCCTCGAACAGCGGTGTTGTCCCCCACATCTGCGGGCTATCGATACTGTCGGCCGCGTCGCGATATCTCTGTTCGGCCGACTGGTACGCGTCGGTGACGCCGTCAAGCCCGCCGGCCGCTCGCAGATCGCCGACAAACTCGGTGAAACACGCCGTCTGTGCGGGGTGTTCCAATTCGGTTCCGAGATCCCGGGCGAGGGCGATACCCTCCACGGCTCGGCGGGTGGCACGCGCGTCTGCCCCCGCGACTCGGTAGGCAAGTGCCGCGGTGACGAGTGACTGAACCCCGCGACCGACCCAGCCTTTCTCATCGGCGTCGAACGGTCCTTGTCCCTCGCGCGGGTCGGCCAACCGCCGCCACGCCGCTCTCGTGTACTCGTCTGCAGATCGAGCGTAGTCGCGCTCTGCCAGCGCCGCGATAGCCTCTTTGTGGTGTTCGCTCCCGCCAGTCATCGGTTCGGCTCCTGTCGTCTACAGTGCAGTCGAACGCGGACAGTCTCGCACAATCGCTCTGACATACGGATACATAGAACCGGGCGCTCGAATACCCAGCGATTCACACTGGACTCGCCTGGTCGTGGAGCGGTGGAGTCGGTGCTCCTGGAATTCCCCTGTCAAGCCCAGAGACCGGAGTATGAAGAATCGCCGCTGCATATCGTGTTCTGTTGAATCGCAGTGTCGGTTACGATGATCGGAGGGTGAGTCGGCTCGTGAGTGGCTCGCCGTACTGGTCTCGAGAGCTGTGCCGTCTCACTGCAGCCCAGCGGCCGCTATCTAACTCAGCGGAGTATCCACAGCCTCTCAGTATTGTTCGGCTGTCGAGGATGACACTCGATGCAGAGGCAGTCCTGTGTGGAATCCGGATCAGGAGAACAGCCAGTCAGCGCTCAACGGCGTGTCTGTTTAGACTGTGCAGCCCATTAGATATGATAATGGAAACGCCGGATGCGAACCCGAAGGCGGGCACCGGACGCTCAGGGGCCTCATCGGATAGCGCCACACCCGGAGGGAGTGCAGCCGACGAACAACCGGAGTCTCGCAGAGACACGAATTCAGACAACTCCGGGGTTAGCAGCGACGGAGCCACCGAGACTGGAGGCACTCGTCAATCGGCAAGCGAGCACGCTCGGAGCGGCTCCAGTTTCTCTCCGAGCGGCGAGACGAGCGATGAGACGAGCGATGGCCGCAAGCAGACACCGGCGGTCGCGATTGACGGGGTCACCAAACAGTTTGGATCCGGCGAGAAGTCTGTAACCGCGGTCGATGATGTCTCGTTTGACATCGAGCAGGGGTCAGTCGTCGGGTTACTGGGTCACAACGGTGCTGGAAAGACGACGCTAATCAAGTGCGTACTCGGGACTGTGCTGCCCGACGAGGGGACAATCAGAGTCCAGGGGATCGATGTGCGAGCAGACCCTCGGGCGGCATTCGCGCACGTAGACGCGATGCTGGAGGGAGCCCGAAACGACTACTGGCGACTCACAGTCAGAGAAAATCTCCGATACTTCGCGACTATCAGCGGCGTGAATCCGGACGCTGTCGAGGGGAGACACCAGCGTCTGTTAGAGCAACTCGAACTCGCAGACGAGGCCGACACGGCAGTTCGAGATCTCTCACGCGGCATGAAACAGAAG
Organism: Haloferacaceae archaeon; assembly: GCA_028274825.1. Lineage (GTDB taxonomy): Archaea > Halobacteriota > Halobacteria > Halobacteriales > Haloferacaceae > J07HR59. The sequence goes on along the minus strand of JAQCMZ010000390.1, from coordinate 7,966 downwards.
GTCTCACTGGCGAGTGCTCTGGCAGGCGGAGCAGATGTCGTGTTTCTCGACGAACCGACTCTCGGTCTCGACGTGGAAGCATCACGCGTGCTTCAAACGGAGCTGCGGCGGCTCGCGGAGGAACGCAACATCACGATCGTACTGAGCAGTCACGATATGGACGTCGTTGAGACGGTCTGTGACAGGGTGTTGATTATGTCGGAAGGGCAAGTTGTCGCTGACGGGACCGTCAACCAGCTGTTGGAGATGGGTGGACCGTCGGGTGTCCGGGTAGCGAGTTCAGATCTGTCTTCGGGAACTGTCGCCAACCTTCGGGACCGATTCGACGTGACAGCAGTCGAACGACGCGCTCGCGGGGCCAGCCTTGAGATGGCGGTCCAAGGTGACGAAATCTACGAATTATTCGCGGATCTGCGGGACGCTGGGGTCGGTCTCGAGCAGGTTGATACCGTCGAGCCTGACTTCGAGGACATTCTGGTAGAGCAAATGAATATACGACGGGGGAGCGGCCAATGACAGACGACGCGGAGATCGAGCCAGATGGCGGGTCAGCGGAGTTCACCAACGAACCAGCCACGGGACACACAGACCAGCAGGATACGGTGACTGCGCCGGGGAAAGCGGGATATCGGCACCTGGCTCGGGCTGTGCTGTATCGTGAGTATCTGATTTTCGTCCGATATCCTGCGAACGCGTTCGGTGCCGTCATCATCTCATTATTCTTTTTTGGGGTGCTGTTTTTTGGCGGGCAGATGGTCGCAGGGCAGGCCTTGACCGACTCTATCGAGGGAATCATCGTTGGCTACTTTCTGTGGACGCTGTCAGTCGGCGCCTACTCGTCGATCTCGAACGATATCGGAAGCGAAGTGCAGTGGGGGACATTAGAGCGACACGTGACGACGCCGTTTGGGTTCGCACCGGTAGCCCTGCTGAAGGGGATCGCGAAAGTGGTCCGGACGTTTCTGCTCTCGTCGCTGATCCTCGGAGCGATGCTTCTGATGACCGGTGAGCGACTCGCGATACACGTGCCTACGATTGTCGTCATCTCGGGACTGACTATCGCCTCGGTTCTCGGTCTCGGATTCGCCGCCGGTGGAGTGACTGTGCTCTACAAGCGGATCGGAAACTGGCTGAACCTGCTCCAGTTTGGCTTCGTCGTCCTCGTTTCCGCGCCCGCTCTCGAGATATCCTTCCTATCTGTCCTCCCGCTGGCTCACGGAAGTGGAATGCTCCAACGGGCGATGGTCGACGGTGTTCGGCTGTGGGAGTTTACCCCGACAGACCTCGCTCTTCTCGTGGCCGTGGCTGCCGGATATCTCGCCGTCGGGTACGGTGTGTTTCGCGTGACGACCGACCGTGCCCGCCGGCTGGGCGTCCTCGGCGATTATTGACGACCCGAGAGTCAGCCGGTTACCGATTGCATTTCACTCAGTCATTGTCGCTCATGCTATAGAATTCGCCATATCGGCGACCGCACCTTCTGGCCTGTCTCGAAAACTGTCTGTGGTGTCAGCTCCATACGAGTGGACTCGTGGGCGTGCAAGCGGCTGTGGCAGGTGACCGGTCCCATACTGAGTGTGAGACATCGTTTCCACTCGCGCCTGTGACTCTGATTTCGGGAGCCACTGATCGATGATCGTCTGTTCGAACAACAGGAGACTCACATGTGGAGAATACGGACTGATTGGAGACGGACAGCGAATGTGATCTGGTCCACTGGTTTCAGCCAATTGGTCCACTCACCGTTCAGAAAGAGACTCCACTCGAAAGAGTTGAAGTGACTGCCAGCTAATTCGTTCGTATGGCAGTACACGACAAGTGGGACGAGCAGCGAGTGCGGCAACTTCACGCTGACCTCGTTTCGTTGTACGACTCAGTCGACAGACAGGCCGAACACGGATCGGATCCAGACGCCGCTCCTGGCGAGGGTGTCAGACAGTTGGTAACGACGATTCTCTCACAGAACGTGGCCGATCAGAACACACGCCGGGCCGCCGAGAGCCTCTTCGAGACGTACGACACATTCGACGAGATTGAAGATGCAAGCCACGACGAGTTAGCCGACACGATCAGAGTGGCCGGATTACCGGATCAGAAGGCGAGTCGGATTCAGCGGGCACTCGGGGCGACTCGTGAGGAGACAGGAGGCGCCTACTCACTGGCGTTTTTGGACGCGTTACCGACCAGTGAGGCGAAATCGTGGCTCACCGATATCAAGGGCGTCGGGCCAAAAACCGCGAGTGTCGTGTTGAACTTCCACTTCGGGAAGCCAACCATGGCCGTCGATACACACGTTGAACGCGTCAGTAAACGGTTTGGATTGGTTCCTTCTTCAGCTACGAACGGCCGAGCCCACGATGTCCTCGATGGGATCGTGCCTGACGAACTGATCTATCCACTTCACGTGCTGTTGATCCAGCACGGGCGAACGTACTGCTCTGCCCGGAGTCCAGACTGTGATAATTCCGTCTGTGAAACATACTGTGTATGTGAGGGCTGCTGAGGACCGGCCACCGTCGGCTGCGGTGTCACAGCGGGACCAACACGGGCGCTCACAGCTCGAGTCGTGGGGGGACGTACGTCCAATCTCGTACTTCGGAGTCACACGCTAGTGTGGGCGGCCCTGCGTCAGTATTCTGTTGTCTCTCTTCCGACACCCCTGCCAGGTGCAATCGCGATAGAATGTGTGACAGTGGCTTCTGGTCGAAGTCCAATGCAGGCCCATACCAACCCAAAGAATCTGGTAGTTGTGAGGTGTCAATGTATCTATGGAGCAGCCGAGCCCCGCAGACGGATGGCCGGACGGACCACTGTCAGAACAAGAGAGCATTGATCGGATGGGAGACGGCGGGTGTGCCGTCTGGGTGATGGATCACGATTCAGGGGTGCGATCTGTTTCCGTCCCATCCGACGCTCCTGATGATGCAGTGATCGATATCGTTTTTGAATACGACGATCGATTTGAGATGTACAGTTACTCTCGGGGTCGGTGGATGGACTACGGGACTCAACGGATGGACGATGAGGATGCCCCGCCGATGTCGGGAACACTCGAGAGTTTCCGACTGCTGGAGGGAGACTCGACCGTCACGTTTGGGTGACATCAAGAGAGGTCGGGCTTGAGACAGGTGAAGGCGGTGCCGGTACAGCATGGGTTCCGGGCCAGCCTGTGGTCTCCCGGCGACACTGAAGGAGTGAGACGCTCTCGTCAGCTCCCCACCCGTAAACGGGTGGGCTTGTCGGTGGGCTCGCAAGTGTCGTGCTCCACGAGCGGAAAGCCCTACGCCCATCTCTTTCGAAACCCGGGCTTTCTCAGGCGGCTCCCGGCAGGGGAGTCAGAGGGACTCGTTCAGTATCCCCACCGGTAGGGCTGACAGACTGCCCGTCTCACCGGCCGCTTCTGGGCCTGTGAGACGCATATTACGAGTTTCGGTGAAGTCGCATACCGATTACGCGCTTCCTCCGGCTCAAGCCGTGGGCTTCCGCGCTGTTCCCGCTGTGATGACGTATGACAGTCACGACTTCGGCCTGGAGAGCACTCACGCGCATCACGAGACTGTGTGATGTGAGCCGAATTCAGCAGTTCGGTGTGTAGGGTACAGGGAGAGGCTCGTCACTATCCACACCTACATGACGAACGAGAGTAAATCTCTACTTGATGCTTCCAGTATCCGAGGAATTCACCCACGAGTACCAGGGTTGTGATATTGTCTTCGGAAGAGGCTGTGTCGACGGACTCGGCAGCTACCTCGCCGAACGGGGGTTGTCGAATGCGCTGATTGTTTGCGGGTCGAACGTTGCCACTAACGATGATCTGATGAATCCTATCCGGGCGGGACTGGGAGACCGATTGACAGCTGTGTTTGACGGGACGACCCCCGCAAAACGGGCCGGGTCTGCCCTAACGGTGCGCGATCGGATTAGTGAGACCGACGCCGACGTCGTGATCGGGATTGGCGGCGGCAGCAGTCTCGATGTCGCGCGTAACGCGACCGTATTTGCCGGCGACGACCGTTCGTTAGAGGAACTCCGAGCGGAGGCTGAAGCCGACGGGCGTGTCGCTCTTCCCGACGATAGTGGCGACCGAGTTGATGTCGTCGTCATTCCGACGACGTTTGCCGGAGCAGACATCTCAGAAGGTGGGTCAGTGACGGTGTTATCTGCCGAAGAGTCCCCAACCGGGCAGCCGATCACCGTCAGCGGCTCAGCGTCTCTCATCGCGGATTTTGCCGACCCGGGCCTGTTCGAGACGACGCCTACGTCGGTGCTTGCAGGATCGGCGATGAACGGGTTCAACAAGGGGGTCGAGACCCCGTACTCGCGGCACTCAAATCCGCTGAGTGATGCTACCGCGATCCACGGGCTCCGCCTGCTAAGTGACTCGTTACCAGTCGTTGCCAGCGAAGACGCTCCACACGACCCCGACGCGATGGACCGTGCCGTCATCGGAGCACTTCTCGTCCAGGTTGACCGGAAAATATCGATTGTTCACGCGTTCGGCCATGCCTTTTCCAGACGGTACGATGTTCAGCAGGGGAACGTTCACGCAGTCGTCGTTCCTGCAGTCCTCAGGTACGTCTTCGAGAAAGTAGACGGGAGTCGGCGGCTGCTCGCCGAGGGACTCGGCGTCAACCCGGATGGAGGAGACGATACTGTCGCGGAGGCCGTCGTTGAGAGGGTGGCAGAGACTCGTGACGGGGTCGACGTGCCGACACGGGCTCGCGAACTCCCTGAAACCGATAGTGAGGATATTCCCGCACTCGCGGAGTTCGTTCTCGATGATTGGGGGATGGCAAATGCCCCGCCAGAACTGAACCCCACACAAGCGGAGTTGGAAGGCGTACTTCGAGACCTCTGGTAATCGTCACAATCGACCTTCGCCCGGCTGAGCTGTGGGTTTCCCCCGTCGTCCCGAATCTCTCGACTTTTGAGTGTCTCTCAGCTGTCAGTAAACCCCGTAGACGGGGCTGCGTCGGGCGGAAGCGAGACGCCTACAATAGATCGGACTTGTTTGACCATGTGTGATGAGTCAGCTCCCGGAGCCAGTACCCGAGGGATTTCGTTCCGGTTCTGAGAGGAGTCAGCCTGTTTTGCTCGCTGTTCGGGGTTTTGATCGACACGTTGCAGTGCAAGAATTCCATCGAGTGCGGCGACGATAGGGACCAGGGCAGCGTGTTCGTCAGCGCCAACCACGTGTAGGTGAGTCGTCGCAGGGGGGGCACTGACGGCACCTAATAGCGTCTCGAGCGGAATACCCGTCCAGACACCGGCAGTCTGCTTGCCGGAGGAACACCGAAACGAGAATTCTCGTCGTTCACATGATGGAGCAGCGGCTTTCAATCGGCTCGGCTGAACAGGGAGCCGGAGTTGGAACCGGCCGCGCACGTCGATTCGCCCTGTGGGAGTGTCGGAGACACTCAGACCCTGGGGTTCGTCACCAGGCTTCGAGACAGCGTCAGGCCGTGCGTGCGGGCTCTTTAGGCCGTGGTCGGCGTCCGGAACCGTCTGAGGATCATCATTCTTACTCATTGCACGCGATAGCAAACAGAACAACAAAAGCTGAGAACAACACTCCCTGTTACTGGGAATGAGCGGTTTCCGATACGCCTGTGCACTGTCAGTATCCCGTCGAAGTCAGGTTCCGGGGACAAAGAGTTGGTTTTGCGGACATCACTCGTCTCTCCGAAGCACTCTGAGAGAGTTGGTTTTGCGGACATCACTCGTCTCTCCGAAGCACTCTGAGAGAGTTGGGAGAGGAACGAGAGATGATACTCTACCGGTCACGGTGGTTTGACAGAGATACTCGTTGGTTTCGTAGGCGAGTTCCATGGCTCGCCCGAGTGGATGAGTCTTGAGATGACCGTCAGCAACCCGGCGGTAATCGAAAGACCGCATCTGAGACAAGCAGACCGATCCAGTCGACACCTGAGATGCAGTATACCCCAAGATTGATTCAGGGATGTTCTGTGTGACAGATCCTGACGTGAGTCACGTCTCCATTCTTCGGCCATCCGCCGATGAGTATATACCCCAGTCGTGAATGACTGAACACTCCGGATTGGGTTGGGTTTGGTTTTCATTCACTCTCGCAGCGAAGTAGCACTGAGTCAACGGTGTTTCGCCTCGGATGCCCGACCTACAGGAAGTCGGCGACGTGTTCAACCACGGCACCCGGTGTATCACCGACAGGAACACCGGCGTCGTTGAGAGCGGCAATCTTCGAGGCTGCAGTCCCGGTGCCAGACCCAGAGACGATCGCGCCCGCGTGTCCCATTCGCTTTCCGGGGGGCGCGGTCCGGCCAGCGATGAATCCAGCTACCGGTGTCTCCATGTGGTTATCGATGAACTCTGCGGCCTGTTCTTCATCTTCGCCGCCGATCTCTCCACACATCACCACTGCGTCAGTCTCTGAGTCGGCCTCGAATTTCCGAAGCGCGTCGACGAACGTTGTCCCGATAATGGGGTCGCCGCCGATACCGATAGCCGTCGACTGGCCGAGACCATGGTCAGTGAGTTCTGAGACCATCTGATAGGTGAGTGTTCCCGACCGAGAGACGAGACCCACAGTGCCTGGATTGAAGATATTCCCTGGGAGAATCCCGAGCATGGATTCTCCCGGTGTGATGAGGCCTGGACAGTTCGGACCGAGAAGCTGTGTGTCCACCTCCGAGAGTCGCTTATTGACTTTCGTCATATCCTGAGTCGGAATCCCCTCTGTGATCGCCACCACGAGATCAAGTTCCGTGTCGAGCGCCTCGAAGAGAGCATCACCCGAGAAGGCTGGCGGGACGAACACCACCGACACGTTCGCGTTTTCCGCCTCGACAGCCGCGTCCACGGTATCGTAAACGGGGACGCCGTGTGTGTCTTGCCCACCTTTTCCGGGGACGGCTCCAGCGACGACGTTGGTGCCGTATTCGAGCATCTTGCCGGTATGGAATTTGCCCTCACCGCCAGTGATTCCCTGCACGACGACTCGGGTATCGCCGTCAATCATGACGCTCATTGTGCCACCCCTTCTGCGTTCTCGACAGCCCGCTGGACGGCCCCTTCCAGTGTCGACTTCACCTCGACCAGGTCGGCATCGAGAATCTCCATTCCTTCCGCGGAATTCGTCCCTGCAAGGCGGACAACCACGGGTTTCGGGAGTTCGTCGAATTCGGCAAGCGCTGTATTGATCCCCCTGGCCACCTCGTCACCTCGAGTAATCCCGCCGAAGATATTGAACACGACCGACTCGACGTTTTCATCGGTAAACACCACATCGAGAGCCTTACTCACCCGGTCGGCCTTGGCGCCACCACCAATATCGAGGAAATTCGCCGGTGACCCGTCGAAGTGATCGACTAAATCGAGTGTCGTCATCACGAGTCCGGCACCGTTCCCGATAATCCCGACATCACCCGATAATCGCACGTAATCGAATCCGTATTCTCCGGCCCGCTGCTCGATCGCGTCATCGTATTCTTCCTCACCCATCTCTGCCAACGCAGACTGTCGGAAGAGGGCGTCGTCATCAATTTTCATCACGGCGTCGGCAGCAACGACATCGCGGTCAGCAGTGACCATCACCGGGTTAATTTCGATTTCGGTGGCATCGCGCGACTCGTACAACTCATACAGGGTGGTGAGGATCGAAGCGACATCACCAGCGACATCCTGGTCGATACCCGCGCTGTAGACGGCTTGACGAGCCTGATACGGGTGCAGTCCGAACGCAGGGTCGACGTGCTCTCGCACGATTGCGTCTGGGGTCTCCTCGGCCACCTGCTCGATGTCGACTCCCCCTTCCGTCGACACGATGACGACGGGACACCCTCGGTGACGATCCAGTGTGATACCGACGTACAGTTCGTTGACGAAATCGACTGCCCGCTCGACGAGGATCTGTTCGACAGTGTATCCTTTGAGATCCATCCCCAAGATGTCTTCACTCGCTCGCATGACCGCTTGGCGATCGGATGCA
>JAQCMZ010000387.1 GCA_028274825.1 Haloferacaceae archaeon | reverse complement strand
TCGAATCTTGGGCTCAAACGTGCCGTCCCAGACTAACTCGAGTACGTCGTCGACCTGACCAGGCGTTGCCATCGTCGACCCGATAATCTCGAGTTGGTTCCAGAAGATCCGGTCGAGACCGGCATCCGGATTAGGGCCCGTCGTCGCGCCACAGGTGAGTAATCGGCCCCCCTTTGCCAGCGATTTCAACGAGTCCGGATACGTCTCGGCACCGACGTGGTCAACCACGACGTCAACGCCGCGATGGCCTGTCTGCTCGGCAATTTCGGACGCGAAGTCGGTCTCTTCGTAGTCGATTACGTGATCGGCACCACAGTCTTCAGCGTGGCGGAGTTTCTCCTCGCTCGAGGCGGTTGCGTACACTTCGGCACCGGCGTAATCGGCAATCTGAACAGCGGCGTGACCGACACCACCCGAGGCGCCCAACACCAGGACAGACTCGCCGGGGCTTACCCCGCCGCGGTCCAACATCATCCGCCAGGCTGTCTGAAAGACCAGTGACGCTGAGCCTGCGGTCGTCCAGTCGACGTGGTCGGGAACCTGAACCAGATTCTCCTGAGGGACGGCTGCCCGCTCGGCGTGGACGCCCCGGAGGTGCTCGCCAAGAATCCTGAACGAGGGACACATCGTCTCTTCACCGTTCCGACAGAACTCACAGTTACCACAACAAACACCTGCCGACACGGCCACGTGGTCACCCTCGTCAAACCGCGTCACGCCGGGTCCAGTCTCGTGAACGACACCCGCCGCGTCACTGCCGGGGATGTGCGGCATCTCCACGTTGATCGACGGGAGTCCGCGGCGCGTCCACACGTCGAGATGATTGAGTGCGCCGGCTTTCACGTCGATGACTACCTCGCCGGCCCCGGCCTCGGGGTCGCCGAATTCGTCGTAATCGATCACGCTCATGTCCCCGTGATCGGCAAACTGGACTGCTTTCATGCGTTGAGACTATTTTCTGGAATATTAATTATATCCCCGGTACCCAGTGCCACACCAAGTCTCTCCCACCAACGGCTCTTCAGGTACCTGAGCCTACAGTGGTATTCCGCCCGCCTGGTCTGGTGGGTGTTTTGTATCCGGAGAGCAACTGGAAAGTATGCACGTGCCCGAACGGGCTTGGCCCGGCTTCTTGACAGACGGAGTCAGAACGGACGGTGGCCGCGAGAAACGCTCACAAAGACGACAGGCGAACATCTCCGCAGGTGGCTCTCGTCTGAGTGAAGTTGAGGACGACTACTCAGACGACGACCAGAAATATCTGACCGATGGTGGTCACGAGGAGGACCACGGTCATGATCATAATCACGAAACCGGGCACGACCACGGGGACGGCCACGATGGTGAATCTGGTCACGACCACGACGGGCACCACGCCCACGACAGGGCAAGCGTGAGCGTGGCAGTCGTGACAGTCTCGTCGTCACGGTCGCTGGATGCGGATCCGTCCGGTGATTACATCGAAGACGCTCTCCAGGACGCGGGCCACGAGGTGACTGCTCGCGAGCTCGTCACAGACGACTTCGACGCCGTTCAGACACAGATCGACGAGTATGCCGGCCGCGACGATATCGACGCCGTGATCACCTCCGGTGGAACCGGTGTCACACCAGACGACGTGACTCCCGAGGCAGCCCTTCCACTGTTCGACAAGCAGCTTCCTGGATTCGGCGAACTGTTTCGTCGCCTTTCGACAGAAGAGGTCGGTCCCAGAACTGTCGGGTCGCGAGCACTGGCTGGCGTGGCTGAACGGACACTCGTCTTCTGTATCCCGGGGTCTCAGAATGCAGCGCAGCTCGGTCTTGAGGAGGTCATTCTCCCGGAGGTCGGCCATCTCGTGGGCTTAGCTGCTTCCGACGGCCATGAGTAATGGACCGGCGCCGGCTGTTTGCAGTAGAGTGTCCGCTGATATACGCTCGACACGCTTTCTGCGATGATTCAACCCGTTTAGGCTAGTTTTGTCGGCTCTCGACCACTTGGCTGTGGTGACAAATAGAGAAGTGTGGAGTCGAGCAGAGGAGGAAGTCCCCGTGTCAGGTAATTAGTATTAAACCGTCGTAGCATGACCGTATTGTATGAGCAAACAACGGTCACAAAGTTCTGATAGTGGAGCCGACGGAGACGGCGAGTTCGCGGGGACCAAAGACGATGCACTCCCGAGTCATGAGGTGACTGAGGGGGCCGAACGAGCACCACACCGAGCCATGTTCCGGGCGATGGGATTCGACGACGACGATCTCTCATCGCCGATGATTGGGATTCCGAATCCCGCGGCCGATATCACTCCCTGTAACGTTCATCTGGACGATGTCGCAGAGTCTGCAGCCGATGGTATCGACGGCGCGGGCGGGATGGCAATCGAGTTTGGAACGATCACCATCTCAGATGCCGTCTCGATGGGGACAGAAGGCATGAAAGCCTCGCTTATTTCACGCGAGTTGATCGCCGACTCGGTTGAACTAGTGGCATTCGGCGAGCGAATCGACGCGATGGTAACCGTCGCCGGCTGTGATAAGAATCTCCCGGGAATGATGATGGCCTCAATCCGGACTGATCTCCCCTCGGTGTTCCTGTACGGTGGCTCGATCATGCCAGGCCATCATGACGGACGTGACGTGACGATTGTCCAGGTGTTCGAGGGTGTCGGTGCCTACGCCGAAGGCGAGATGTCGGGTGATGAACTTGATGAACTGGAGCGGCAGGCCTGCCCTGGCGCGGGGTCGTGTGGTGGCATGTTCACCGCCAACACGATGGCGTCGCTCTCGGAGGCGCTCGGGATGGCGCCGCTCGGGTCAGCGTCCCCACCGGCCGAAGACGAGAGTCGGTATGCGGTCGCGGAACGAGCCGGCGAACTCGCACTGGAGTGTGTCCAGCAGGACCGCCGGCCCTCGGATATTCTCACGCGGAAGTCGTTCGAAAACGCCATCGCACTCCAGACGGCCATCGGTGGGTCGACGAACGGCGTTCTCCATCTGCTGGCGCTGGCGGCAGAAGCGGGCGTCGATCTTGATATCGAGGACTTCGACGAGATCTCCCGGCGAACCCCGAAAATTGCTGACCTCCAACCCGGCGGTCAGCGCGTGATGAACGATCTTCACGAGATCGGCGGGGTGCCGGTCGTCATTCGCCGCTTGATGCAGGCAGACCTGTTCCACGGCGACCAGCAGACCGTCACCGGCCGGACGATTGCCGAAGAACTCCAACAGTTAGACTTGCCTGACGATGACGATATCGAGGCAGAGTTCCTGTATCCCGTCGAGAAGCCCAAAGAGGACGAGGGGGCGATCAAGATCCTCTCTGGGAATCTCGCACCAGACGGTGCCGTTCTAAAAGCGACCGGTGGCGACGAGTTCCACCACGACGGCCCCGCACGCATCTTCGAAAACGAAGAAGACGCAATGCAGTACGTCCAGACCGGCGAGATCGAGTCGGGTGATGTGATCATCATCCGGAACGAAGGCCCGCAGGGTGGGCCTGGGATGCGCGAGATGCTCGGCGTGACGGCCGCCGTCGTCGGAGCGGGTCACGAAGACGATGTCGCATTACTGACGGACGGTCGCTTCTCGGGCGCCACACGCGGCCCGATGATCGGTCACGTCGCCCCCGAGGCAGCAGTCGGTGGGCCGATTGGCCTGCTAGAAGACGGCGATCAGGTAACGGTCGATATCCCAGATCGTGAACTCTCTGTGGATCTATCTGAGGCCGAACTCGAAGCACGTCAAGACGATTGGGAGGCGCCAGATCCCGTCTATGACACCGGTGTGCTCGCCAAATTTGGCCGCGACTTTGGCTCTGCGGATATCGGCGCGGTCACCAACCCAGGTGTGATACAGCGGCAATCTGAGAAGTAGTCGTTACTCCCATCAAAGGGCCGTCTCGGCTACGACTGGAAGACAACCCTCTCCGGACATGAAATACGAGTGGTGATTGGCCACGCTCTCAGTGATGTCCAGGTCGAGATACTCACCCCTGGGTGAATCCAGGAGTTGACCTCTGTCCTTGATTCGCTGACTCCCGACGGCCGTGTGCGATCGGAGGCGCGATACAGCCACGAAAGCATTCGGTCGGTTCGACTGTAAGAATTTCTGAATATCGAAGTGAGTCAGTAGAGTCACCGTCGGGATCGCGTACAGCGCCATCGTCTCCGAACGTCTCGCGTGATGTTAGCGACGGAAAGTCAAACGGGGCGCCGCGATATGCGGAGTCGCCACTCGTTCGAACTCGCACGTGCGCTACAATACCGGCTGCGAGAGCGAGCACGAGGCCTCCCACCGCTGCCAGCCATCTGAGCCTGAAGCCACCCCGACTCTCACCGTTCTGTGACACTGGCCATTGTGCGACGAGCGCGGAAAACACTCTTCGGTGTTTCTGAGTCCAGTGGCTGTCGCGGTCGGCTGCACTCGCGCACGACCGCAGCACGATCATCAAGACAGATCCGCGACCGACATGCATCAGATCAGTGTATATCAAGCCAGGACGAGTTGCGTGATAGGGCTCCGTTATAGTATATCAAGCCGCAGCAAACAACCTCTGGTTGGGCCAAGTCAGGCCACGGCCGAGCGACCTCAGATCAAACAAAAGTGGAGATAATCGCCGCCCGGATCAGCAAGTTCAGCCGGTAGCCGTCGTATTCCCGCCTGCGGTGCTGTTGCCTGGAACGATGTTCACTTGCTCGCCCTGGCTGACGGGAATCCGCTCGATTTCGTCGCCGTTCTCGTCTGTGACGACGACGAAGTACGCAACATCGGGATTGTCTTCGGCAGGCTCGGTACCCACCTGATCTGCATCGTCGATAGACTCGATATCCTCGCCGGTGATGAACTCAACGACGGCCGAGGTTTCGCCCAACTCGACGGCGGTGCCACCACTGGCGCTGACGAACACGTTCCGGGTGACATCGGTCTGGTCAACCGGGACTACCTTCGAGTGCCACCAGAGGTCACCATCGATCACGACCGGTACCGGTTCGACTACCTGGAACTGGCCGCTCTGGCTTCCTGCAACCCAGTCGGTCCGCGTATCTTCGGATCGCACGATCCCCATGGCTCGTTGTGGACCGAGCAGCGTGTCGTCACCAGTTCCGAAGAACTGCGACTCACCGGTTTCGGCGTTGAAAAACCACACTTCGTCGAGACCACGAGTGTCTCTGCCGTTCGGTTCCATCGCCATCACGTACGACATAGTTTCGCCCTCGAGATCGATGACGAACGGCTGCTCGTTCCCGGCTCCAGCGGGCAACCGAGCCGGCTGCACCACGCCGCGGAAGGTGCCCACAACCGGGAGTCGGTTGATGATGCCGTTACGGTAGGATAGTGAGGACGCCCGCCGCTCGGCGTTGTACACCGGGTAGAGTCGCTGACCGTCGAGGATCTCAGACTCCTGGGCTTCTGCAGGCGAGAGGTGCTGGATTGTCCCGTCCTGGTGGACAAGTCCCACACCGTCCCAGACCGGGACCGTGTGTGGGATCGGCGTCAGTCGCCACTCGTGTCCCGTCTTCGGGTACACCATGTACGCCTCCCCGTCGTGGACGAACTCGACGGGGTCGTCACGGTACTGGGTCCAGAAATCGCCCTTCTTCAGGTTCCAGTCGGCGCTCCGGTGGAAGAACATCCCCTGTCCGATGGCGAACGGTTTCTCATCGAACGCCTGTGTCTCCCGGTTTTCTATCGCCGTCATATCTGACAGTAACACACCACGCTGGTTCCCCGTCAGCCGGACCTGGAACGGCCCCGGCTGGATAGCGTACGACCACGCCAGCCGGCCGTCTTCAGTTCGGGCGATATCGCTCGCTCCCAACCGATGCTGTCGATACGAGACACTCCCGCTCGTCTGCACGTCAGCGACTGCCTTCGGGACGATACGTGGGTTGTCAGAATTGACGTTCGGAAATGTCTCCACTTGGACGCTGTTTGACATGGTATCTTGTGCGAGTGTTCGTTCTTCGACCATCCCCGCAGGCACTCCGTATACGGCGCCGATAATGACTGCCGCCACGACGACCGATCCGAGAAGCGATATCTGCGCCTCTCTCGACACTGTTTCGCCGTCTGTCCCAATTCCGGAGAGTGTGAAGATGGCTCCAGCGACAGTCACGATGGCAGCAATCAGCAGCGACGGGCTGTACACCAACTGATAGATTAGCGGGTGAAATACTGGCCGCCATACGTAGACGAACGCGATAATCGCCAGCGCAGCGAGCCCGATCAAGATTGGTGAGCCTCGCTTGACGCTGTCAACGTCGGGGACGTAATCGGAAGCTTTGCTCATACTTACACATTAATCTCGTCGTATGGGCATATGTGTCTCGGATTGATGTCGCCGTGCCAGCGGATCACGATTTAGGAGCAGATTGACTTTGATGATCGTCTGCCGTCGACAAAGGAGTGTTCGAAACGGCGATATGTCGACGAGTATCACTGAGGAGACGACACTGCCACGCAAACCCGGCAGTAAGCAATTCCGCGCAGGGTGGTGAGCACCTGGTCTCGAACACCTCCTGATGAGCTGTCTTCAGGCAGGCGCCGTATCACACTCACGGGTCTGATTTCAAAAGCTCGACTCTCAGCTGGCTCCCAACTGTGACGAGTCAGTTCGATTGCTCCTCGTGGGAGACACGACACCTCTTCGACATCAGGGCCCGGAACCGTCACAACGATGTTCCAGCGACACGATACAATATTCACGTCATGGACCCGGAAGATATTGCCGATCAGTCTGTCGAGGGGGGCGACTCGTCGGACCAACGGTGGGCTGAACACCTGACACATCGCGATTCGGACAGTCTCGTCGCAATTGCCCCTCACGGCGGTCAGATGGAGCCATACACCGACGCACAACCGTTTCATCTGTCAACTTTTCTGTCGGACTGTTCGGCGTGGACATTCTGCGGGTACACTGAGGAGGGGAGCGCCCGCGACGTATACTACACGACAAGCACCGCAATCGAGCCGAGCGAGTATGAGCTGTTATCGGGACTTCTTCGCCAACAGTTCGATCTCGCGATTGCATTTCACGGGTATGCCCCCGATCGAGAGCATCCAGAGGTGTACGTCGGCGGGACACTCCCAGCCGGTGATCGAACCAAAGTCGCGTCGGCGATCGAAACCGAGACAGGACTCGAATCTACGAGCGCCCGACCAGGCGACGGGCTCAACGCCGAATACGGCGGAATCGCGGCCGACAACATCCTCAACCGGCTAGCAGAAGACAGTCTCCAGTTGGAGCAAACCCTCACGGCACGCGAGAACCACGCGACAGTTTGCGAGGGCGTCGTCACATCTCTCGAATCTGTCAGAACTGAATAGCAGCCGATCCTCGCGAATCGCTATCAGAGCAAATCTGTGATCACTTACACTGATTACCTGGGGGGAATTTCTCTCATAGAGTTGATCTCTGACAGATTCTAGTCTCGAAACGCTCAGACGGATTCTCGAGTGACCGACAAGTGGCGTCTGTCGTCGGGTTCAGGCACCTGAGTATATTAATAATTACTCTAATCTGTATAAATACTAAAACTACCCTTTCACAGGGTTTATGACTATCGTTAACAATAGTTATCCTGTGCCTGGACGTAGAACGGCTGACAAGAATAGATGGTTAGTAGCGGTATCAGCAATCCTGATTCACCTCTCTATTGGCTCAATCTATGCCTACAGTGTCTATCAGACGCCACTGCAGGCATTGCACGGGTGGTCAAACTCGGAGGTGACGTTAGCATTCAGTTCGGGGCTGTTCGTCCTCGGGCTGACAGCAGCGAGTATGGGATGGTTCGTAGAGAAGTACGGTCCACGCCTTTCCGGCTTGATTTCAGCGGTCGTTTTCGGCGCTGGGATCGTCGGCGCAGGAGTGAGTGTCCAGTTGGGAAGTCTGCCGCTGTTCATCGGAACATTCGGTGTTCTCGGTGGAATTGGACTCGGTATCGGTTACATCGCTCCTGTTTCGACGCTCGTCGCCTGGTTCCCTGACAAGCGTGGACTCGCAACTGGGATGGCTGTGATGGGGTTCGGCGGTGGCGCCCTCATCACTGGCCCTGCTGCACAGTACCTGATGACGACGCTGTCGTCACCTTCGGACTCGACATTCGTCGAGGTTCTGACCCTCAGTGACGGCACCGAACTTGACGTGCTTGCATCGGTTGCATCAGTCTCGCAAACTCTCTACATACTCGGCGCCGGATACTTCGGAGCGATTATCCTCGGGTCGCTGTACCTCGCCAAACCGCCGAAAGATTGGAGTCCTGACGGGATAGACGGGGAGGAACTCGGCGACACCGAAGAGGTTGCTGCAGGGGCCACCTCGAAGGATATCGCTCAGTTGACTGGTAAAGAATCGCTGCGAACGCCGCGATTTTACCTGCTGTGGTTGACGATGTATCTGAGTATTTCTGCTGGTCTTATGCTGCTCTCGCAGGCAGCGAACATGACCAGCGAAATCACCGGTGCAACTGCCGCAATTGCAGCAGGCGTCGTCGGCGCAATCGGCCTATTCAACGCTGGCGGTCGGATTGGCTGGGCAGCACTCTCAGATTACGTCGGCCGAACGAACATGTTCACGTTCTTCCTCGGAATCCAGGCAATCGCGCTACTGGTGATGCCACAGATCAGTAACGTGACAATCTTCGCCGGCTTCCTGTTCCTGATCGTCAGCTGTATGGGTGGCTCGTTCGCGTGTCTCCCAGCATACATCGCTGACTTGTTCGGCACGAAGGAAGTCGCCGTGATCCACGGATACACACTGACGACGTGGGCGATGGCTGGATTGATTTCGCCACAGCTGATTGCATACATCCGTGACACGACTGGCGGGTACGCTAATGCAATGTACATTATCGCCGGCGCGCTAATTGTTGGACTGATTATCGTGACCGGGCTTCGGCTCCGTATCCGAAAACTGGAGACAGACAGCAGAACTGGAGCCTCGCCGGCGGCCACGGACGACTAATCCATCTGATCGCGGGTGGATTCTCGACACGAAAAAGCATAGAAGCCGATACCGGTCGGATCTGTACCCGGACTGTGGTTTTAATTCTCAGAGGCTAAGTCCCCTTTCTCAAAGAGTCAGCTCTGCTGATGAGTGGGGAGGGGATACAGCCGTGCGCTATACTCAAACAGGAGATAAAACCGAGGTGAAAACCTACTTTTTCAGCGGCGGAAGCCGACGCGACACAGCTGCCGTGTCGCGCTCGGGCAGAATCCGGCCCGTGGTAGTAGGGATGTACACAATTTTGTCTCGGAACTAACGATGAAATCGACTCAGAGCCGACTCACTACGAGATATTACTGAGTTGATCGCAGAGTGGGACCGCTGAGAATCGAACTCAGGTCCTGCGGACCCCATCCGCAGAGGATACCACTACCCCACAGTCCCAACGTATATGAAAAGCCCAGTGTCTCAATTAAGCGCTTCGTTTCCCTAGCTAGAGTATGGCGTTTCCAGTGTGAGATTTGAGTATCACTGCCCGTGCCATGCTAATGGATCTGATTGTCGCTGACGGCTATTCGTGACAGTCTCCCCGAGTATCAATCACTCAACGGGGTGATTTCCTGGCGTTATCAAACTAGCACGCGCTCGAGGGAGACAACCGTTCCCTGATTAGCCTCGGGATCACCTACGAGCTGGCCCAGTGCCACTGCGGATCCGTTCGGTATGTAACAGGCAACGAGGGGCCCGTCACTCGCCGTATCGTCAGTATCGCTGCCGTCAGAGTAATCGTGTAAATCGTCTGTGACCCCCGCAGTGTCGATAATCCCGGGCGCGTACACCGGCGCCCCTTCGGCTACCTCTCGTGCGGCGTTGGCGGCAATCGTCACACTAGGTACCGGCTCCAGTGCGCGTTCAGCCGGTGTGATTACCTTCCGTAGCGGTGACGCGTCTCCCTCACCGGCCCACGCCAGTGCGTCCGACATGTCGTGTAACGTGGTCAGATTCGTATCGTCAAACGTGCCGGTTCCTGACCGGAGAAGATCTCCCATGTGCGCGCCAGTGCCCAATGCTAGCCCCAAGTCGTGACACAGCTTCCGAATATACGTGCCCGCTTCACAGCGGATCCGCAACAGTGCGCGCCGGGGGTCCTGTTCGAGCACCTCTAACCGGTGGATTCGCCGAGTGCGGAGTCGCCGGACGACAGCGCTTTTTCGAGGCGGCTTTTGATAGAGTTCTGTCTCGAATTCCTCGATAACGGTGTTGAAGTCGGCCGGTGCGGGCGCCTGCAGCTCTAATACGGCGATATACTCTTTCGTGCTGTTGCGAAACACTCGCGCTGCGCGTGTCGCCGTTCCTGTCAGTATCGGCAAGCAGCCGGTCACTTTCGGATCAAGGGTTCCGGCGTGAGCCGCCCCGGTAATACGTGTCTGGTTGCGGGACTCCAGCGTCTCGTTGATCATATCTCGAAGCCAGCCAGTCACCTGGTGGGCCGACGGGCCAGGTGGTTTGTCGAGATTCACCACCCCGAAGCGAAGTAACTCCCCCACGGACCGGTCTTCTGGTGGTTCTCGGAGGGGGCTTTCTTTACCGGGGCCGTTGGCGGTAGTCACGCTGTGGAGCCTCGATTTTCGACTACAGGTTCGTGCAGCAGGCCTGCAGTCGGTAACACACTGCTCATCTGTCTCTGTCAGAAGTCATACGAGACCCCCGAGAGCGGGTGTTTGCCCTCGTCGCCCTGTTGCTCGTACGCGCGAAGGGTGTACACGAGGAGGTCGTGAATGCCTTCCTCACTCCAGCGAGCAGTGTTGTACACGAGATCGTAAATCGAGAGGTTGTTAATCGGAATATCGTAGTACTCGAGATATCGTTTGGCTTCACTCTCCTCCCGGCGGCGGGTTTCTTTGCGAGCCCGCTCGATGGTTTTCTCCTCACGGTCGGCGATCCGTTTAGCCCGGACTGTGAGTGGGGCATCCAACCAGATCCGGAAATCCGCATGATCGCCCGCCAGCCAGCCGGAAAGTCGTGATTCTAGCACGAGATCCTCCTGCTGGACTGCGATCTCGCGGAGTCGCCGGTCGAGATCCCGATCGATACTCGCATCTCCCTCGGCGTGTTCGTTGAACTCTACCGGTGTCATCCCGTGCTCTGCAGCCATGTCGCGAAAAATGTCCCCGCCACTGAGGTGTTTAAGCCCGAGCGTGTCCGCAACCCCTGCTGCGGTTGTGCTCTTCCCGCTTCCGGGCGGTCCGGAGACCGTTACCAACATATCTATGATGCGTCCGTCCAATTGAAATGTGTTGCCGTTCGCCGCTCGTGCCGTCTCCATGCCACCAACCGTGATTTACTCACGGTCCCGGCAAATTGACACTGACCCGTGTGCTGGCGGGGATCGTGACGCGGCGTTCAGTGCTGAGACGAGTCGGCGACCGGCCATCTAAACTAACTGAGCGTGGCTATGGATTCACCAGGTTGTGTTTGGTTGATGGAGACCCAGCCAGGTGGAGCATTTGATGATTCTTTGCCCGGACTACGCCGTATTTTCACTGTAAACAGGGTGTCATAGAACGATTCACACACCTCAGAAGCTTCCAGAACCCCGGCGTCTGAGAGAGAGAACATGGTGCCGCCATTCAAAAGCAGCAATAGCAGTCCTCTCGACCGATATCAGAAAATCATGCCAACCGTTCTATGACACCCTTTGTAAAACCAATGGAGAAACTAGAATCCTCACAGATCCCAGTCATAGCCTGAGTGTCTCCATGGTCACGCAGGGAGGATATTACGACGGATCAGATACCGAATCTGGCAAAGCCATCTCAGATACCGATGAGCAACTCAGGCGTGTCGGTGCCGACTGTTATGATGGCGATGGTGACATATCGATATTCAGACTTTTCTGGACGATCTGGGTGAACGCCATCGAACACAGGAAGTACCAGACGATCCACAGTTGGATCGGCCCAACGAGCGTTGAGTCCCAACTGAGCGTCCCGGCTAAAGGAACAACTATCTCGGCGGCCGCGACCGCGGGATACTCGGCTGCAGTCCCGCGGTAGCCGACTACCCAGAACATCCACAGGAATGCAGGAATCGTAAGGAACATGATCCACACCATCGGGCGGAACTGCTCTTTGAACATCCCCAGTTGGTCGCCCATCGCATCCATCTGCTCGTCCTGGATAGCATCCAGCGCTTCTTGATCATCTCGCTCTTTGGCTTTCTTGCGGCGCTCTTTGATATCCTTCATTCGGTCTTGATATTTCCCGACCGTGTCCATATCCATGAGCCCTGCTCGAAGCAGTGTCGAGTAAATCCCGGTGAACAGAGCAATCACCATGATCACCACATAAAACGGGACCACACCCACGAGCGGTCCGAGTACGAGATCGATCGCTCCGCCGATTGCCGAGCGGACGGGGTCAAACATGTATCCGGCGAAAAATCCCATCGTGACCACTCCCGCGAGTTTGTCATAGGTGGACCAACTGTTGGATTCGATAACCTCATCAAAGCCACTCTCTGTCAGTTCTGGATCCGCTGAAAGGCCCTCACGGGTTGCCTCGGGGTCGCTGAGTTTGAACCCAGCACTCCCGTCTTCGAGAACTCCTTTCTCGATGAGCCGCCCCCACTGGCCACTACTGAGCTCATCGCGGACATCAACCCACTTCACCTCGCCGTCACCGCTATTTTCGGCAGTTTCTAAGACTGTCTCGATCGCATCCTCCATGCCATCGTCCTCGGAGGTAAGCGAACGGACGTGCTGTTCGACATTTACCATTAGACGTGTATACACAACCAGCCGTAATGAAACTTTTACATCCCGATATCGTCCGTCAGTTTCAGTAACTAGTGACATTCGCTAACCCCACTCGTCTTCAGCGAACCCGATAGAGATGAGAAAACGCTGTTCCGGCGGGTCGCCGGATCCAAACGAACCCCGCTCAGACGCTTCGATTAGTGTCGACAGCCAGTAGATTGGGGGTTCCGACACTCGTGACGGTGTCTCGTGATTCTCGTTGTGGCTACAGACGGATGTCTTGAGCCCCGGTCTGAGACAGCCCCTAATCCTACGACCGGAGTGGTGATATCCGACAGGCGATGAGACTGCTAAGTGACAACCGTAGTCACCGGGATCATCGGCATCCTGTTTTACCGAGGCCCACCACACGATAACCAACTAGAACTGCTCTGAAAACACTCAGTGCGAATAGCTCCGTCTATTCGACTACGCTGACGATCCGCTCGAATACCTCTTCGGGT
>JAQCMZ010000381.1 GCA_028274825.1 Haloferacaceae archaeon | reverse complement strand
CGGTCATCGAGGGAATGGCTGCGCCAGAGGAAGACCCCCGACGGTTCCTTGATGCGATCGATGCAGTTTTGAACGATGCCGAACCCGATGTCGGCGAGAGAATCGAAGAACCGAACGGCTCGGAGGTGCTGAGCCTTGAATTTGACCTCTCCTTGGAGTCGGGGAGCCGTATCTGTGTCGAGCAACGGTTCGTTCCCGTGGAACACTACGACGGCACGCGAGGTGTCGCAATCATTGCGCGAGATATCACCGCACAGAAGGAGACCGAACAGACGACCAAGACGCACCTAGAGCAAGCCCAGAATATTGGAACTGCGGGGACCTGGCGGGTAGACCTCACGGACAACACCACCTACTGGTCGGACGAATGCTATCGAGTGTTCGGTATCCAACCGGACCGGCCGATGACCACCGAGCGGGTACAGGAGTTGGTTCATCCCGAGGACCGCGAGCGGTTCAAGAATGCCTGGGAGACTGCCTTAGACGGGGAACCCTACGAGATCGAACACAGAGTCATGCTGGACGAGGAAGTAAAGTGGGTGCAACAGACGGCAGAAATTACGTTTGACAGTAACGACGAACCGCTGGAAGTGGTCGGGATTGTCAAGGATATCACGGACCGAAGAGAACGCGAACGCGAGATTACCGAACAGAAACGACGGTACAAATCGCTGTTCAATAGCGTCAGTGGCGCAGTCGTGGTCACGGACCTTGATGGCCGGATTACGACCTGCAACCCGGGTTTTACCGACCTGTTCGGCTACGACAGTGCCGATATCGAGGGCACCCATCTCAGCGCAATCCTAGACGAGAACACAGACCTAGAGCGTTTGCTTGAGACGACAGATACGCGCCGGGAATCGCTACTAATTGACTACGAGAAGAAATCGGGGCAGGTATTTGCCGGTGAATCACGAAGCTCACCGCTTCGAACTCACAGTGGCGATACACATGGGTACGTCATGCATATCGTTGATGTTTCTGAGGCGGAACAAAACCGGGAGCAACTGCAGGTACTCAGCCGTGTCTTCCGACACAACGTGAAGAATGATATGAATGTTATTCGAGGACATGCCGAGATGGTCAAAAACCACGGACCGTCTGCGGTGCTGTCCAATGCTGAGAAGATACTCGAAACGAGTAAGAACTTCGTTGAGATGGCAGAGAATCACCAGCGAATCACCGAGCTGTTGACCAACGATGCGAAACGTATCGAGATAAGTCTCAGTTCAGCAACGAGAGAGGTCGTCTATAATCTGCAGAGGGAGTATCCTGCTGCGACAGTGCAGATTCAATCAGCCACTGAGTGCTGGACACGTGCTGCTCGCGGGATTGACGACGCAATCCGAGAGTTGGTACAAAACGCGATTGTTCACTCAGATCAAGAGCGCCCGAATGTCGAAGTCGAACTGGAATTCGCGGATGGGATGGTTGAACTGACGATACGAGACGACGGGCCGGGAATTCCGACCCAGGAGTCAAACGTGCTGACCGCAGACGGTGAAATCAATCCCCTGAATCACGGCACTGGTCTCGGCCTTTGGTTCGTCAAGCGAGTTATTTACCAGTCAAACGGGACACTATCTGTTGGAACGGCCGGTGCGGAAGGAACGAGCGTTACGATGCGGCTGCCGGCGACTCGTACTCGAACATGAGCAGCGGTTCGGATAGGACGTCAGTTCCGAGTCAGGGTATCGTTTAGTTGTTCACGACTGTTTCAAGATTTTGTGTGGCTCATGATTACACGACTGGAATCGTGGGAAACGGCACGATCGAGACGGTTAAGCAACGATCAGCAATTGGTCTACTACAGTACAGCCCTAGAAGATTCCAAACAGAAATCGCCGGTCAGTCACTCTTGATCCTATCAGTGTGCATAGATATGGGCAGGCCCAAGGCATAGTTATTTTGGGCTGTAGGGTATCGTACGAGAGCCAGGGGCCGGATTTGAACCGGCGATGATCCGCTCTGCAGGCGGACGCGTTCGGCCAGACTCTGCCACCCTGGCGCATACGTACGTGCGCGTCGAAATTGCTTAAGCCCGTCGGATACCCGCAGGGATGAGTATGTGACCCACACTCCGAGTAGATTTAATACCACCTCCCTCATGTGAATAAAATGAATACTGAGGTGTCACAGATGACTGCCATCCCACTCAACCGGCCTGCTATGAAAGATAGCGCCGGGTCTGGATTTTTGCCGGGATGGCCAGTTATCGCGACGCTGGCATCTCCGGTCGGACTAGCTCCGGCCTGACGCCCGAATAACCGTCACCCGGTTGGAGTACCCAGCCGGGGTGGTGAACGCGGGCCACTTTCGACTCCCTACCGGAAAGCGACGCTGCAGTCGTCTCCTGCAAGGGGTACTTCGCCAGATCTGCAGCACTGGCCAGCGACAGCTACCGGTTCGTCACCGGCGCTGGCTGTTATGATGGACATTAGACTCTACCACAGGTCCCGGAAACACGAACAGGAACACAAACGTCGCAGCGGTCGGCAAGGGGCCCGACGCGCACGATGTCGGCGGTAACGCGAGCGGTGTGGACCGGTCTCGGGCGTTCGACTCGCCCCTCGCGCCCTGCGGATGACACCACTCAATCACAGTGATACAGAGATGTCACACGAGAATCGATGGACAGCCCACGTCGCCGTTCGAGTTCCCCGTGACAGCGGGCGGACACTGCCGGAAGCAGCGCAGCACCGGCTTGAATCAGCTAGTGACATCGACCGCGTCGAGGTTGAAACTGTTCGGAGTCTCGACCCCGCACTCGCTGCGACGGTTATCCACCTCGATGTTGTCGTCGTGGTTGGCGAGGACCACCGACCAGCGTCCGTCGAAGGGGCACTGGAAGCCACACCGGGTACCGAGCGTGTGGAGACA
>JAQCMZ010000217.1 GCA_028274825.1 Haloferacaceae archaeon | reverse complement strand
GTCCAAGCACAGACCAAACAGATTCAGCGCTTACTGAACGAGATTATACGGCTGTCGATGTGATCGACTGGGTTTGGATCGAATGTGTTGGAAGAAGCTACATACAGATTGATCCGCTGTTGTCGGCGGCATCTTACCACGACAGCCGTCGACTCTCAGGACACTCCGCCACGGGACGGATAGTTCGGTTCGCGAGAATCAGATCACTCGAACGAGTGCGCTTTTACACGCCCGTATCTCACTATCGCGTATGCCGAAGGTGAGTATCGGTCTCCGCGGGTGGCGGTTCAACGAAGAGAACATGTTCAAACCGACAGGAGACATCAAGCCACTGGACAAGATCCCCGAGGATGAACGACTCCGGCTGGTTCGGCTGATGACACTCGTCGAAGAGCCGTGTGATGCCTGTTATCTGATCCATGGCGAAACGGACCTTCGACAGTGCCGGACCTCCGAGATTGTGTACGGAGAGCCGATGGGGGAAGTAATCCTCTGTGGGCGTCACGAGTCTGACTTTCTCTACTGGTTCCGACGCGAGGATGGGAACGACTTTCGTGGGCGCGTAGAACTTGCCGACCAGTTTTACGAGTGGTTCGACGCCGGTGGACGCGCTCCCGAGGGGTACGCTGGGATCGAACACGTCGAATCTGATCCTGAAGCGCTCCCAGAGACGCCAGATCCACAGGAGGTTCACGACGAACTACAGGCGGGAATCGAGGGTGAACGCATCGATCTGCGGGAATACGGTCCGGACGGGGGGGCCGAGCAAGAGAGACTCTCGGAGGACGCGCTCGACGAGTCAGACGTTGATCTCTCACAGGAGTATCCCGGAACATGAGCGGACCGGATCCCGACTCCGAGTCATCATCCGACACAGCGGGTGAGGCCGATACGGCCGAGTCAACATCACAGTCCAGATCCCAGACCAACCCAGTAGTGGTCGTAGTCGATTCCGAGACCTCCGGGAATATCGGGACGATTGCCCGGGCAATGAAAAACTTCGGAGTGACTGATTTGAAACTCGTGGATCCGCCCGATATCAGCAGAGGCTCTGAAGCCTACGGATTCGCCGCACATGCCCGGGACGATGTCCTCGCAAACGCTCAGGAAGTGACGCTCACAGAGATCCTCGACAACTATCACACAGTGGGATGTACGGCCGTCACTGGCGAAGACTCTCGACGGGCGGTCAGATTCCCGTTCAAAACCCCACGTGAATTAGCAGAGAGTCTCGAACGTGTCGAGACAGAGACAGCGCTGTTGTTCGGTCGAGAAGGCAACGGGCTCTCAAATGACGAACTCGCACAAGTTGACGAAGTGTGCGCGATACCCGCTGACGAGGAGTATCCTACACTGAATCTCGGTCAGGCGGCGACAATTGTGCTGTACGAACTCCGGAATCTCACCGTCAGTGAGTTTCAAACTCCTGATATCGTGCGGGAACGCGCCGACCAACGCGATATCGAGCTCTTTCACGAGTATTTCGCCGAATTACTCGACGCCTCGGGCTTTGAAGATCACCGTCGCGACCGAGCTCGAACGCTCGTCCGCCGGTTAATCGGCCGAACACACCCGACAGACCACGAGATAACAATCCTTATCGGTGTGTTACGACAGACAAATGCCCAACTTCGGCATCGGCGAGGCCTGCTAGACCGCTACGACGAACCGGACGATTTATCTTGAGACGCTCAGTCACCGACTACAAGACAATTACTACAGGGTGCATCGGGTCGAGAGCGGGGTTTCCAGCCCACTGGGGTTTGGTGACTCCCGACACGACCGTCCACAACTCCTGGGCTGTACTGAAGTCTCAGTATTTCATTCCGAAAGCCTCGACAGACATCTCGTCGTAACGGTGACAGTGCGCAAGCCCACCTCTTTCGGGGCTGGAGAAAGCATGTCAGAATTACTCGGCTACGTAATTATAGAAATATGTCTCACAGGTTCAGAAGTGGTCGGTGAGACGGGCAGTCTGTCAGTCTGCCCCGAAGTCAGGGACGCTGACGGAGTCCCGCAGACTCCCTCCCAGAACACTACTTGAGAAAGCCCGTTCTGAGAAAGAATAGGGTGTGGGGCTTTCGGGTCAAGAGCGCGACACTTGAGAGTCCACTGATAAGCCCAAGCCCACGAGTTCAGTCATGGATTGCTGACACACGCCAATAGGTTAGGTTAGGTTGGGCTGTGTCGGATCTAGCGATAGGGCCGACACGGAGACACTCTCCACAGCGACATGAGAAGACTTCTCGCGAGATGCGAGACGCTGGTGTGTGCGGGTGACATCGCTCCCACACGAGTCTCACAGCAAGTGGGGAAGAGATTGCACTCGCCTGCCGCCGTCACATTCCCTGTCTGATATGCTCCATCATGCGAAGCCTCGCACCAATGCGTGCGAGACACCACTCAGCATCACAGACAGATCACAACAGGAATCACCGTCTCAGAGATGGCCAACTAGGACGTGTACGCCCACACAGTTCTGCTTGGTCTCGAGGGAGCATCATACCAGTGGGTGGTAGTGTGAGCAGCG
Source organism: Haloferacaceae archaeon (assembly GCA_028274825.1). GTDB lineage: Archaea > Halobacteriota > Halobacteria > Halobacteriales > Haloferacaceae > J07HR59. The sequence goes on along the minus strand of JAQCMZ010000217.1, from coordinate 3,502 downwards.
TGCAGATCCGAACCCAGACTACCGAGACGTGGAACGGAAGTTTGCGCGTTCCGGTTTGAATGACGAGTATCAAATTGCCCACATCTAATATTGACGCGGCTATCGAGCCGAAGATTGGAATCAGAATTGATCGTCGATCCCAGACGTATCGATCACGGTGAAACGCCCTGCGATTGTTATCCGGGGACAGACATTCGCTCGCTACGTGTCGATCACGTTGGCGGCCGTGAGAACTTGTTCGTGGAGGTTACCGTTGGAAGCGACGATACCTCGTGAGTCGTGTTCCCAGTGTGCGCCGTTGATGTCTGTCACCGTCCCGCCCGCCTCTCGGATGAGATGAACACCGGCAACTGTATCCCACGGATTAGTCTCGACGTTGGTGATGGCAGCCTCGACTGACCCAGCGGCAACCAGTGCCAGCGCTAGTTGTGCGCTCCCAAACCGTCGGAGGTCACCGAATCTAGTCACGACTCTTTCACAGGCGCGTGCATACTCGGTGCGCTGATCAGATCCCCACCATACGGTCGGAATGACTGTCGCACGGTCGGGGTCAGCCACCGAATTGACGCTAATCTGGTCTTCGTTTCGTGTCGGAGAGTCGAATCCAGACGTGTAAACATCTTCCAGGGCGGGCGCGTGAATCGCGCCCGCGACCGGGTCACCATCGACTACCGCCGCCACCGCAGTCGCCCAGTAGTCTATCTCTCGCACGTAATTGTTCGTTCCATCAATCGGATCGATCACCCATGTTGGCCCCTCTGATGGAACCGACTTCCGGGCATCACCCTCTTCACCGACAATCGTGTCGTTCGGAAACGACTCCTGAATGGTCTCGATGACCCGCCGCTGAGCGCGACGGTCTGCTTCCGTCACGAGATCAGTCGTCCCGGACTTCTGTTCGACCGCAATATCGGTTCGGTATGCAGCAATTGCTGTCTCAGCACCAACTCGGGCGGCTTCGCGCGCTACTGACGCCCGCTGGGCGTGAGTGTCCATATGCTGGTTATATTATCCGTCCCTCTCAACGCGTCGATACGTAGCCTCGGGGAGTAAAACCGTGCCGGGCAGTCTTTTTGCCAGGGTAGGGACATCATTCTGTGTGAACGACGAGATTCCTGCTGACGTTCGTGCTGTGTTTGTGAGTCTTATCGACGATGCGCGCGAGAATGTGGCCGCAGGGAACGTGGAGACGGTCCAATCTGAACTCGAGAGTATGGATACCGTTGCTCGGAACAAACTCCCTCCAGGAGACTTTCGTGAGAAGTTCCGACACGGGTGCGATCAGGTGAATCAGGTGGTCACAGACGACCCCGCTACCGCCGTCGAATACCTCCGCTCGATGGAGACGGCTGTCGAAGAGTCCACGTGGTCAGGCGATCCCGACACATCAGGAAAGTCGGATTCATCCTGCGATTGAATTCGAGGGCGTTCTGTCTGAGTTTCTGTAACCGGTGATTCGGGAAGACTGTTATTGGGACTGAATTAGAGCAGAACATGTCAAACCCTTTGGGCAACTGGACGTTGAGAATGAATCCTGATTCGTACACCGGCTGCTCTGAGGTGCAGTCTGGTCTGCAGAATGAGGTTTTGCGAGGGAAGACCGCTCCGAGCGGTGCTTCCTGCATCACGGGAGTTACCCCGGCGATGCGAGGGAAGGGATTTGAACCCATGGACCCCTACGGGAGCGGATCTTGAGTCCGCCGCCTTTTCCAAGCTTGGCTACCCTCGCACGCAACTTTGCTTGTTTCCTGCCGATATAAGCCCTTTTGCATTGACTCGACAGTCGACGGTCAACTGGGAAGATCGGGATTTTCGACAGTGAAGCTGGACTGATTTGAAACCATAGCCCGATACACTCGTCCTGGTCAGCCCCGCACATATTCCAGTCACTCCTCCAAATCGCCGTCTCACCGGGAGATATGATACGAAGCCACTTTCTCGCAGATGTACACGATGTGTGTGATTACGTGTAGGTTCAACTGAAAGAGACTACTAGATATACAACCCACATCTGTCAGTCACAGATTCACCACTGAGTTTGGACTATGCGCCACTGTACACGCTCAGTCACAGGCATCTCTCACTCGTGTGCATCAGCAATTCCGTTGACAATCTGTCAATAATTCGCTGGTCGAACCCGGGTCAATCGGGGTTCAGATGAGTAGCCCGTCTCAAGGATCTTCTTATTAGCAGACTCAGAAATACCTGAGCCAGTGCCAGCAAACTCATACACCTTCGTATAGAATTTTCGGGGTATATTCACTCTTCGAACACAGAGTGAGTCCGTGTAACCCTCTAGATGAAGTCCGTTCTGCCGATGGGGGTCTAATTTGATGATCCGATAACCCAGGTTTCCGAACGGTATTTCAGGGCTGGTCTCATTATTCCGGTAGTGAGAGTGTACGAGGTTGGCGACGGTCCGGCAGAGGTCGCAATCGTCGCCGCGGTCCACGGTGACGAGCCGTGTGGTGTGCGAGCAATCGAGCGATTGATCGCTGAAGAACCGGATCTTGAGCGGTCGGTGAAGTTCATCGTCGCCAACGAGGAGGCTCTTGAGGCCGAACAGCGATATCTCGACGAGGATCTCAACAGGGCCTTCCCTGGAGACCCCCAAGCAGACACACACGAAGGACGACTGGCAAATCAACTCGCTGCCGAACTTACAGGATGTACTACACTCTCAGTGCACTCGACACAGTCGTTCGCGGAGCCATTTGCAGTGATCAAGTCCGTCGACGAGGTGGCTCGAGCGGTGTGTCCACATATCCCGGTCGAGTTTCTGGTCCAAACCGATCGCTTCGCAGACGGCAGACTCGTCGGTCACCCGCACACGATCGAGGTAGAATCTGGCCTTCAGGGGACTGATGAAGCCGCAGAAAACGCCTACTGGCTGAGTCGTGGGTTTCTGGCGGCAACTGGTGCGCTCTCACCCCCAGCGTCGGATAGCACTGTTGATGCCGGTGGTCGACAAGATGTCGATGTCTATCGGCTCACCGAACAGTTGCCGAAACCGGACGCAGATACCTATGAGGTGTTAGTGCGGAATTTCGAGCAAGTCGAACCTGGCGAGACGTGGGCCCGAGTGGACGGCGATCCCATTCGAGCAGAAGAGCCGTTCGTCCCGATTCTCGTCTCTGCCCGGGGATACGAAAATCAGTTCGGGTACGCGGCCACTCATATTGGCTCGGTCAATTGACCATCGGCCACTCTCCAGGTCAAGCAGTACTCTCTTGAAAACGGTATCACCGCTACACCTGTGATTCTCGGCCGGATATCGCGCGAAGTATCGGTGAGATAGAATCCGCGGGGTTAATGCATCTGCGACGCCGGTGGTGACGACATGAAAAATCGCTCTGGTTCACTATTCACGATACCTGCTCTTCCAGATTGTGGGTGAGTATCATTGATCACAGGAGAGTATCCTGGGTATACTGAAGTATGATCAGACTGAACTTCTACGAAAGGGCTTGAACAGCCATAGTCTGGCTTATCATGGACAAAC
>JAQCMZ010000378.1 GCA_028274825.1 Haloferacaceae archaeon | reverse complement strand
CTCGGTGCGTCCGTGACGGCGGCTCCACTCCGCCCGACAACTCCCGTCGCACCACGCCACAGACGCGGATTGTGAGAGGAGTCGCATTTCCAAATCGTCTCAGTCAGCGTTGGATGAAGCTCTGTAACCCGTCTGTGGGGTTTCTGACTGTCTCAATGGTGCGAACCGTGGCTTGCTTACTCTTCCGACGGCCTTCACCCTCGGGGTCAAGCCCCGAGGCACTCGGCCTGCTCGGCCTGTAGATGAACGAACCCGCACAAACTTCGCGTGGAACACGAGGTTGCTCGTTCCAGACAGAATGACGAAAATCACATTGCCGCCAACCGTTATGCAACTGAGTGAATGCGAGTCAGCTCCCCACGAGCGCGCTCGCTGGTTCGCGAGTGGCCGTAGCAGGCGACCAGCCCCATGTGCTGAGCGTCACCGCCGGGTGAACTGGACTGACTGCCACCCCTCGCGTCGGGAGACTGCCGATAGTCGTCCCGCCGGTCCGATATCGATAGCCTGACTGGACACTGTTAGCTAACATTATCGCCGTAATACCCAGTGTTCGCTTTCTCCCACGGATATCGTAGCTCACAGAAGTTTGGGTACTCTGGGTGGCAAAAATCACAGAGACGCGTTCTTCGACTGTCTCCTCGTCTCAGTTCACCGAGACGGGTCGGCGAGAACTAACGCCGCCGGTGTCCACGCTGTGCCCGCTGTGCCCGCTGTGAGCAGGGCGAGGTAGTCGATCCCATCGCGAGTGCAGACTCCGAACGGTTCATGCGGGCGGGGACACATCACATTGCATGGGCACGCCGCTGGAGACACCTGAGGCACAGACAGAGGAACTAATACACCGACTTCACGAGAAGTATCCGGACACCACGATCTCACTCACCTTCTCGAGTCGACTCGAACTGCTCATTGCGGTGATCCTCTCGGCACAGTGTACCGACGAGCGAGTCAACGGAACGACTGCAGAACTGTTCGAGAAATACGACGGTGCTGGGGCTTATGCCGAGGTAGAACAGGACGAACTCGCGTCTGATCTCGATTCAATCACGTACTTCAATAATAAAGCGAAATACATCCGATCGGCGTGTCAGGATATTATCGACCACCACGATGAAACGGTGCCTGACACGATGGACGAACTCACCGACCTAGCAGGGGTTGGTCGCAAGACTGCGAATGTCGTCCTCCAGCACGGTCACGACATTGTCGAAGGGATTGTCGTCGACACACACGTACAACGAATCTCTCGTCGCCTAGGAGTAGTGGACGCCGAGCGACCCGAAGCAATCGAGTCAGAATTGATGGAGATTGTCCCAGAAGGGGAGTGGCAACAGTTCACTCATCTGCTGATCAGTCACGGTCGTGCCACCTGTACTGCTATCAACCCTGACTGTGCTGACTGCGGGCTCAATGAGTTGTGTCCCTCGTCCAAGCTTGACTCCGATATTGACCTTGCTGACGGTGAGGAGTGGTGATCTCTTTGAGAATCTTCATACCACTAGTTATTCTGACGAACCGAACGGAACCGCAGTGATGCTTCGGAGTGTCAACCCCCCTCACAAAGAGCCTCTCTACCGGGGGGTCCCGACAGTTGCCTCCGACTGACATTCCGATCCGTTCTCCCCGAATCGCCGTGATACGGTGTCAAGACTCTGTATCCTTGATCTCGGGTCTGCTGGCTCTTGAGACGCGTCGACGATGACGGCAGTATGAGTGCCGACCCAGTTCAGAGGTGCAATTGCGTGTACCGATACAGACCGATAACCCACGCACAAAACCACAAGAGCGTGTAACCGAACACACCGACTCGGAGACGAGCCCGCCAGTGGCCCATATTCTCGTGAATATCTTCCAGCGCGATATCCTGGTCAGGATTCTGATAGAGATTGGCCTGCCGTTTCGCCTGGAAAATCCGGAAAATCCCGGTCAACGCGAACGCCAACAACGCGTACGCCTGGATCCCAAAGAATACATGAATAATCGCTGCGCCGGACAGTTGATCAAGTATCCGAGGGAGCATCCAGGTCACCAGTGGGATCGTCGTCAGCGCGAGTCCGGTGACAATAAACTTCAAATGATACACGAGGATATCCCATGTGACAGTTTCAGTGTCTATCATGATCCACGCACCGTATAGAAAAAACGGAAGACTCGCTGTCACAGAGATAGCGGCGAGTGTACCGGCGACCTGCGGGTCCATACAGTGGATGTGTAGTTCATCGGCGTCATAGGTATTTCTAATTCGATTTCGATACGGTTGGAATCGTGCAACGTCTCTGTTCCAGTGATCCACCTGGCGGTCAGATCTGCACACAATGTCTGTGTTTTCGGCACCTGACGAGAGTTTTCCATCTGGAATCTTGCTGGAATGGTCCGAAAACGATTATTCATTGGGGCAAATAGACTGACCAATGGACGACGACTCCCGCTCGGAGCCTGATTCAGACCACATGTCCGTCCCCGAGCCTGACTCCAGTTCTGGTTCTGACCGCGAGTCTGACGAGCGTGTGGGCGGCTCTCGGGCGCGCGATGCCGCTCAAACGAGTGATGGTGATGGTGGCGGCGATGCTGTCGCCGACACCGACGGTGACGCGGTCGATTCCGACCACCCGGCGACTGCTGTCACCGCACATAGTTCCGAAGTCGACGGTGAAACAGACACTGATACAGACACTGACACCGATACAGGCACAGGGGTCAAAGACACCACTGCAGAGGGTGATGAGGGGGAAAGTCTCGAAGCGCTCCGCCAGCAGGTCGAGAAGAAATACGATTTCGACGAGTTTGGCCCTGAGGATATGGATCGCATGTCCGTCGAGGAGTGGGAAGTGTCGTTTGACCCGGAGACGTGGGTTACCGGGTCTGACCTACTCGAGCGAGTCGAGGCCGAACTGAAAACGCGGATCTCCCGGCGGGAAGTATTCGCAGTGTTCGAGCGACTGGGAGACGGCCGGATACTCGCGTATTCTGACGAGGGGTATGTGATCGTGCAGCCTGACGGGAGTATCGAGGGGCAAGGCACTGTTCTCGAGGACGTGAAACCCACGGTTGCGCTGTGTTCGATGCCCGAATACGAGCCCCCCTCGCCCCCGGAAAACTACGAACTTCCCGATCCTCAAGAGGTCCCCGAGGGGACCGGTGAGTTCGGCAACTGGATGATCCAGGCAATGGCGTTCACGCAGTTGACCGCGGGGGTCGTGTTGATGGGCGCTTGGTTACTCTCTTCAAATCTGACCACACTGATTGCGCCAGCGATGGCGCTGTTCTTCCTGGGTGCGGCTGTATTCCTGTTCGCAACCGTCGCGAACGCCCGATTGTCCGACCGGTTCCGCTCTGAGGAGTATCGTGGCCGACTTCGTAGCGTCCACGTCGAGGAGCCTCCCGACTTTGTCCCAGTCGAGATTCGTGACCCAGGTGAAAGCTCACCTGCGGGGTCGATTCCGAACGCTCCGAGCAATCGAGACGAATCCTGACTCTTGTGTCGAAATCCAGCCTGATGCTGAGTTCAGTGTGATCAGAACCACCTCTCTCACTCGAGTGTCGAGGTAGTCTCGTTCGACTCGTTTGCTGAGTCAGTATCCCGAGTCGCCCCGTAATCTGCTCCCGGATTGTCGCGATTGTTCTACCGAGTCACCTCGAGTGGGGACTTGCACGTGGCTGCACTGTGCCAGACGATGTCGATCTCGGCTGCCGGCTGCATATGTGAGGATTTGCCGGAGATCTGTCTCAGTGAAGCATACTCCGGTGGGTTTATCTTCACGTCAGTCTCACGCTGACGTGTATGAATCGGCGGGACTTCGTGCGCAGCGCCGGAGGGGCGACCGCAGCGGCAGCCGCCGGGTCGGCAGCCTCGCCTTCAGTTGTTGCACAGGCGGAAGCGCGCCCCGATTTCTCGGGGTTTCTTGACAGTGTCGACGGAGGCTATGAGGATTATCGCGGCGAACAGGAGGTGCGTATCAATGTCGGAGCGAGTGGTAACGGCGGGAATTTCGCGTTTAGTCCAGCGGGAGTGTGGATTGACGAGGGAACTACCGTCATCTGGGAGTGGACTGGTGAGGGAGGCGCGCACAACGTGCGCACGTACAGCGACTCCCCTCTCGACAATATCCACGATCTCAACAGTGGCTCATCAGCCGGGGGCTCGGATATCACCTACGAGCACACCTTCGAAGAAGGTGGATTTACTGGCTACTTCTGTAAGCCTCACGAGGGACTGAGTATGTTCGGAGCCGTGGCAGTCGGCGAAGATATCGCCGTAATCGAGCCCAGTCCGAATACCGGCTGGCCAGAAGATATCGCTCACTCTGGCGTAGAACTTCATCCACACTGGCACGGGATGATTGCCGGACTCGGGATTATCAGCACATTCGTGTTCACATTCTATGTGGTGAAATACGGTGCGTCAGCAAACACCGGGACCGGGAGGGATAGCTGATGTCTTCGAGTGGCTCTTCGTACGGCGATATCCACCGCTACGAGCCGGCCCGCGAGAGCACTGCTGCGGCGATTGCTATCGTTCTTTTAACGATGATTGAAGTGTTGTTCGTCTTCCTGTTCGTCTACGGTCTCATGTCCGGCTGGGGAACGACAGAGGTCGGCAACATGTTCCTCGGCGCGGTGCTAGGGATTATTTTTATCGACCTAGCATTCGTGCTGGCGCTGTACCGCAAGGAGTTCCTCCCAGACGTGATGATAGTGAAAAAGCGGCGACGTAAATGGGAAGACCTCTACGTTAGCGAAGACGACGCTGACGGGAACCAACTCGGTGAAGACGCCTGGGAGACGGTCAAACGGGCGATTTACCCGTACTACAAACGCTAATAATGAGCCTCGAAAAGAAAGACGATTACGACCACGACGCCTGGCTCAAGGAGAAAGATCTCACGCCAATCGAGACGGTGTTTCTCACCGCGCTCGTCTGGTTGGATAAGCGACTCCGCATCGTCGATTATCTGGAACTACTGGAGACGCTCTACTACCGCGCGAACCTCCAGATGCCGAAGAGTCACACTGAACAGTACGACCTGGACAACAAATTCTGGTACTGGTACCCGCTGTACTCGCTGGGCTTTCTTTCAGTGATCGCGTACCTCGTGGCATCGATTTCTGGTGCCTTACTTGGGTTTTATTATTCGCCGTCTACCGCAGGCGCAGTCGCGGCCGGCGACGCGACGGCAGCGTACGACTCTGTAGTCTTGATTCTTCAGGACCTGCAGTTCGGCTATATGCTGCGGTCGATCCACCGGTGGTCGGCTCAGTTCATGGTCGCAGCCGTCTTCCTCCACATGCTTCGCGTGTATTTCACCGGCGCGTACAAAGAGCCTCGCGAAGTGAACTGGATTCTTGGCGTTGTTCTGATCAGCCTGACGCTGTTGTTCGGGTTTTCGGGGTATGTCCTCCCGTGGAAACAGCTGTCCTTCTGGGCAGCACAGATCGGCGTGGAGATGGCGCTTGCAACTCCGCTCGTCGGCGAATGGGCTGCTCAACTAATGTTCGGCGGCTTCACACTCGGACAGGCAACGCTCGTGAGAATGTATATCCTACACGTGTTCGTGCTCCCGTTCGTGGTGACTGCCCTGATCGCACTCCACGTCGGCATCGTCTGGGTGCAGGGAATCGCGGAACCGCACTAACACAATGACTGACACTACTAACACGACTCAGCCCGACGATGATTCGGCCTCGACCGTCAGAACTGACGGTGGGAGCTCCGAGTCGGAGACGGGGTCGTTCACAGAAGACGCACGGACTGACGGCGGCCCACCGGCGACTGTGCCGCCAGATGACGAAACACCAACCTGGCGACAGCGGAAAGAACGCAGTCAGGGCCTCTCACAACTCACCTACGAATACTTCGAACGGGCGCGCCGTGAAGATCAAGATCTCAGACAGGAGTCCGATTACGTCGAGCGGGATGTTCTCGGTTTCCCGACCTGGCCTCACGAAACTATCCGCAATCTCGCGTTGACCAGTTTCTTCGTAGGTGTGATGATCCTGATTTCGGCACTGCTCCCGCCGCACTTCGGTGCTCCTGCAAATCCCAGTAGTACGCCTGCGATCATCCTTCCGGACTGGTATCTCTACTGGTCATTCGGGTTGCTCAAGCTCAATCCGATCAATCCCGAACTCGCCGTCTTGGGCGGCGAGAAACTGCTCTCCGACGAGTTCTACGGCGTTATCGCACACGGCGTCATCTTCGGGTTCATCTCGATTGTCCCGTTCCTCAACAAAGGGAATGCTCGACGGCCCGTTGAACAGCCGTTCTGGTCGGCCGTCGGCGTTTCCGGTGTGATCTTCTCGCTCACCCTGGCCGCTCTCGCCATCCAGAACTTCATGCCGTTCGAGCTAAATCTCCTCCTCAATCTGGTGTTCTTGCTCCCGATTGTGGGTGGGGTGATGACCTATGCTGTGTTGAAAACTATGCGGGAAGGGTACATGTATGACCTGAACAAGCGGTATTTCCGTCTCCGCCCGCCTCGCTGACCCCACACTTCGCTACTGCGGGACTCTCCTGGTTATTGCTCCGGGACAGTATCTGAACAGTCCGGTGTCGTGTCTCTGTGGTTGCACTGACGCGTCTCGAGACATCGACCCTGAGGCCCAAGACCGGTGTCACTGGCCCGACAATACGTCTTCTGGCTGATACACGGCCGTTTCGTAGCTAACTCACGGAACATTGTATCTCCGGCACTCAAGTCGAATCAGTGATACTGACGGACAATTGTCACAGCCGAGTGATCTCCCCATCGTGTAGGAGAAATTACCACCCAGCACCCGGACCGATACACTCACCCACCCGGCAGGCACAGGCACACGTATTCAGATGATCGACGAACGGAAACAGCCGCCGTCCACCGAGCAAGAACCGAACGGAACTGAAGCGAACAGTCCCACTGATACGGGGTCGCTGCCAGCCACGGAACCGGAGACCACGCTCGTTGACGCAGAGCCGACCGGAGTCCATGACCGCCCGGACGGGCGTGAAATCGTCGTTCCACTCGCGCTGTACAAGACGATTACAGTCTTTTCGACGCTGGCGGCAATCGTGACGTTTTTTCTGGGATTTCTGCTACTAGACGCAGCCACCCTGCAGGCGAGTATTCTGCGAGAGTTAATCGCATTCGGGTTGGGGGTGGTCGGTATCTCACTAGTGGAGAGTAATCTCACCTCACTGTTAGCTATCGCGGGGTTGACGAGTATCGCTACTGGATCAGGTGTATACATCCTTGGAACGCGCTTCCGTGCGCAGGGGATGGGAAAGGCTCAAGATGACTCCACAGGAAGTGATGTCGATGGCTGATGAGTTTATGAAGGGGCTCGGTCTCTTCACGATCGGAGCGCTAGGCTGGTTCACCTTTGCCGGCTGGTATCGTGTCCCGACCTACAGTCAGGTAGCCCAGTTGACCGTCCCGGCCTCCGAACCGAACGGCGTCTACGATGTAGTCAGTATCCTCGCAGGTGACGTGTTCGCCTTCATCGCGATTTTCGGTGTACTGACGTTCTGGGTGCTCATCCCGGTGGCACGCGAACTGCTGGATAGTCGCGATAAAAGTTCAAATTGACTAACTCGCTTCAGCCGGAGATATCTGTCTGCCAGCCGCGCCCGCTAGCGTATGTTCCGCTGGTGGTGATGTCTCTCGGTGTGACTCCACAGCCGTGTGGTCGACACCCGTGCACGGCCGCTCTTTCCGACGGTATCTCGACCCGGCTCACAGCGAGACCAGCACGGACCCCCTGGTTTGGGTCGTGAGAGGGTGTGTGTCCGAAATATGACCGCAGAGGTCACACTACTGTGTCCGGTCAGGCCACCTGTGTCGGACCGGCGGGGTGGCTGTCGCGATCGCCCGACGCGAGGGGTGGCAGTCGTCCCAGCCCACCCAGCGGTGACACTCACCCCACGGGACTGGCCGCCACGGCCACTTGCACGCCAACGAGGTCACTTGGGAGAGCTGACGGGGACTAACAGCCGCAATTGATAGTGGGTGTGAACCTCTTCGACGGTTGAGACACTCAAGCGCAAGAGTATTGCAACGAGAGTGTGCACCAAAGAACATGTCCGGGAAGTCGACGTGGATCAAACTCCCGCGAAATGTCGTCGTCGGGCACGGTGCTCTCGAGAGTCTCGGTGACGCTGTCGAGGAATTGTATCTCAGTGGGCGGCCAGTTATCGTGACGAGTCCGACGCCCGACGAAATCGCGGGTGCGGACGTTCGGCGGCAACTCCCCGATGCCGCGACAGTGACAATCGAGACGGCGAGTTTCGAGGCTGTCGAAAAGACAATCGAGACTGCCGAGGCAGTCGACGCCGGATATTTATTGGCGCTTGGCGGAGGGAAACCCATCGATTCGGCAAAGATGGCGGCCGACCACCTCGGAGTGGGGTTTGTCGCGGTCCCCACCGTCGCGAGTCATGATGGGATCGTCTCTGGGCGATCATCAATTCCGGAAGGAAACACGAGACACTCGGTGGCGGCAGATCCGCCACTGGCAGTGGTCGCCGACACCGGGATTATCGCCAACGCGCCATGGGCGCTGACGACAGCGGGGTGTGCAGATATCATCTCTAATTATACGGCCGTTCAAGACTGGCAACTAGCTCGGCGGCTGAAAGATGTCCGATACAGTGAGTACGCTGGCGCACTCTCAGAGATGACCGCCGAGATGCTGGTCGGAAACGCCGATTCGATCAAGCCGGGACTCGAAGAGTCCGCCTGGGTCGTGGTAAAAGCACTCGTCTCGTCGGGTGTGGCCATGTCTATCGCGGGTTCGTCGCGACCTGCCTCCGGTGCTGAACATCTCATCTCACACCAACTTGACCGGATCGCACCAGACCCGGCCCACCACGGCCATCAGGTCGGAGTCGGGGCAATCGTGACAGAGTACCTCCACAGCGGTGAGGGCGGCCGCTGGTCGACAATCCGTGACGCTCTCCAGAGTATCGACGCGCCCACGACCGCAGAGGAACTCGGTGTCTCTGCTGATGACATGTTGAGGGCGCTCACCTCCGCTCACGAGATCCGTGACAGATACACGATCCTTGGTGATGGGGTTAGCAAAGAGGCCGCAGAAGAGGCTCTCGTGTACACTGACGTGGTCTAATGGGGCTCTCGTCGTGGTAGCAGCCGAAGAGCCCCCGGCTGTCCCTGTCGGAGCAGCCGTCTTAATTCGTGAGGGGATGAACCGCCTCGGGATCAAGCCTCGCGGCATTCGACTCAACCGTCGGGAAACCCCAAAAATAGCAGTCTCACGGATGTTAATCTGATTGCTGTGCGGGAAGGAGATAAGTGTCTATTCTTCCCGTATGTTTATTAACATTACATAATGTGTATAGAGTGGTGGTAACAAATGTCAATGAAAGCTGTAGTCTATAAGGGAG
>JAQCMZ010000376.1 GCA_028274825.1 Haloferacaceae archaeon | reverse complement strand
TTCGTGAGCCACGTCTGTGACCGCGCTCCCGATGACCCTCGGGTTCCCCACGAATTCAGTGCCTCGGTATCGGGCCAACGGATGCTGAGGATTCGATTTCGCCATTCGGCTGGGAGTGCGCGACGAACTCGTTCTGAGCACGGGTCCGGGTCTCGCGCCGAGTAGGATCCGGCGGCCAGTCCGCACCGGGCAACCACGCAACGATCGGACCCAGTCGACGACCGCCAGATTCTGACACACCCAGTCGCAGGGGTGACTGCCGGAGGCCCGGCGAACACAACTCCGAGTCCGCCGAGGTCAACCAGACTCTCCGTAACAACCCACACGAAGGGTCCACACACGACGGAGGAGGGGCGCCGAGTGGAGTGGAATAGAGTAGAGTACCGGGGGGCCTGGGACTCCCCGTAGTCCCACCTGCTAGCGACCACGAGCATCCTCCAGATCCAGATTCTCACCGAGGTGGATGGCCAGTGGAACGTTGTCTCTGATATCTCCACCGCTCGGGTCAGGACGCCTCCGTTCCCAGAAATCGCTGATTGCTGGCGGGCAGATGAATCACGCCGTGATTCGTCCGCGTCCCCAGAACGGGTCGCGTTTTGATGTGGGAACGAGAGCGTCGCTCTCGTCACCGTCGCCAGACGCAGTCTGGAGGGCAGTCAAGCTATGACGACGCGGTTACGCGGAAGAGGCTGTCAATCCGGGACGGTCGGGTGACCTCACGGCCCCACGAGATTGCACACTGATCGCATCCTCGGTGAGTGGAGAAGAATGGCCTCGGAACTCACAGAGATCGTCCCGGAGCAGGGTGGTCGAGAGAACTCACGTCGGCCACCGAGTGTATCGTTCACCGGGTTCTGAAACGAACCGGAGCTGTACCGGCGAAACTCTCAGTACGTGACGAGTAAAATTTTGTTAGATAATAAATGTTTTTGAGGTCGTGAACGAAGTCCGGTTATGAAGACGACACGGCGGTCTCTGTCGGCTTGGGGAGCCGCAGGCGTGCCACTATTGGTGACACTCTGTCAGGCACTGATGGCGTTGCTCGGATACACATCTCGGTCGGTCGGAATCGCGCCAATTGTAGAACCCGTCCTATCGATATCAGTGTTGTTCGAGGCGGCGGTCGTTTTCAAGTCGAACTCCGCGCTTGTGTTAGGTCTGTTCGTACTGATCGCCGTCGCGTGGGCAGCAGAGGGTGTGAGCATGTTCAGGTTCGAGCGCCGGACCGCGGCGTACGGTGCGGCGACACTGTCGGGAGTGTTGTTTTTCATCTTGTTTTTCGGCGTGTACGCCCCGTTGTTCACTGCAGACGTTCCGTCCGGCCAACTCGTAATGTTCGGGCTGATACCGATTGCCGCCTCCGGAGCGATGGGGTACGCAGCGCAGACGTATCCGTGGGAGGCATCGCTGGACCGCCAGACGACAGTGACGTTGGGACATCTCGAGGAGAAACTAGACGACGCCACCGAGGAGTACGCGTCAGCATTCGACCGCCGACTCCCCCCGGAGGCGCTCGATTCCCTGGCCAATGTGGCCCCGGATATCGTGGCGGAGGCGCGTCAATCCCGCCGTGAGTTTGAGTCGACATCTACCGAGTTACGAGAGCAGATCGACAAGTGCCGCTCGATGTCGCCTGATCGCCGGAACGCGGATATTGCCGAAATCGAACGCCAGATTACAAGTCTCTCGCCGGCCGCCCGGGTCGACGAGACCGTGGGGTCCGTGCGGGATCGGCTCGCGGAGGTGGTTCGTGCAGATTTCACCGACGTGGCGGTCGAGTCACCGTACGGAACCCCGTACCAGATGGTGAATTTGCCGACAGAACACCGAGAATTCCACATCCCTGGTGTGGACGGTGCCGTTCATATCGCTCAACTCGGCGAGACGACAGCGGCCCTCGTCAGCGAGGAGTCGCTGAGCACTGTCGCCGAGGCAATCCAGACAGTCAATCGGCAACTCGCCGACGCTGAGACGTATCTCGACGGGCAAGCAAGACCAGTGACTGATGCAATTGGAGAAGGATTCGACAGTCTCGAGACAGTCGAATCGCTACTCGCCGACAGCCGATTAGAATTCACGGACAGACTCGAAGATATCCTGCTTGAGGGACGGATCGAGTCGGTCACCGGTGCGAGGGAGCTTCGTCAGCAATTCGAAACGGCACAACAGACGCTTCACGAGTGTCGGTTCGACGAGGCGCACCGGGTCGCAGAACGATCCGCGGAAGCCAGCGACACGCTCGTACTCATCTGGGAGTTCGCTCGCGCGGTGTCTACGGAGCTGTCTAACAACCGACAGCCACCGTCTGTTCCTCGCGAAATACCCGACGAGGTCGTCCGGTCACTGGCGACTGCAGCGGACAAGTATCACACTCGGACGGTCTCTTACGACGGCAACCGACTTCGATTCGGTCCCAGGCAGTCGGACAGTCCGGCACAGTCGGATGGGACCGAGAACAGTCCCACGACGGAAGACCAGGCCGAAGAAGGGACGATCCCGCCTGCCAGTCAGGTCGTCGATGAGGTGTTGTTCGTATTTCGTGAACTCGCTGACCGGGCGGAGACGAACGATCAAATATATCAGCACCGGATTGGTGACCTGCCCGAGTCGATCGCGACAGAGGAGACGTTGGTGAACCTCCAGCGGTTCGCCAATCGCCAGCCAGATCTGTTTGATGAAGTGGTGTTACAGTCCAGGCAACCACCGGGCTTCTTTGAGGTTACCGCCGCCGAGTCGACGGACGCGCACCAGGCAATCGAAACGGCTCTCGACCGGTTTCGAGAACAGTACGGCTAAGCTTTCGTCCCCAGGGACGGACCGACTGGACCCGCTAGCGCAATCGCGAGTCGCTCTTTCATGAATTGAACGGCCCCCTGTCCAGTCGCCAGATGAGCTTCCACGCCCGACATCAACCAGTCGTGATCGAAGAGAGTGTTCGCTATCTTCACGCGTGTGGCTGCCCAGCATGCTCTCGCCGTTGTCCCGGTCCTTGGATTCCCCAGTCTCGTGGAGGTCGTGGCTAAGTGGGTGAGCGGAGGCCGGCGGCTCACAATCATCGAAAAAGGGGACTCTGCCTCAACGGCAGGAGACAGGCAGATCGACTGACCGAGGGTGCGCGCGGTCTGCTCTGGTTCGATCTCGGCGCTGGCCAATCGGGCTGTTGATGACTGACCGTCGCCTGTTCGCCCGAAACCGATGGCAGTCGAACCGACAGTCAAAGGATGGTAAAATCGGGTTGTTGGGACCCGAGTACCCTCTCGGGTAGTGTCGAGTTACCCTCTCCGGGCCAGTAGCTTGTTATACAGAGCAAGGACAAGGAGAGTGCCCGCGCGCTGAGGCGTCGTCAGCACTCGCAGAGTGCTGACTGCCTGCAAATCGGTGATTTGCATCGTCGTCACGCTCCGCGTGACTGCCCGCCAGACGCGGTCTGGCGACGCGGGGTGAATGCGACGACACCTGCGAAATCCACGTGTGATTGCCAACCCGAGAGTTCTCACCAAGAGGTTTCAGAAGGTCACGAATTACCGAACGAAGAGGAAGCAGGTCACAACAGAGTGATTCTGCCTCCTCGGCCGATGGCGGTGTCACCACCCCAGGCAACCACCCAGGAATCGAACCTAGTCGATGACCGCCCGATTCTCACGGAATCGGTCGCGGAGTTGACTGTTGGAAGCAGACAGAACGTAACTCCACGTCCGTCGAAGTCTGCTGGACTCCCCGAGGCATCACCAGATTCCAGCCGAATCTGGCGAGCAGCCAGCTCTGATCGCTGGCGACACAACCAACTCCGGGAGTCCACACACGAGCGAGGAGAGGAGACGAGTCCCGGGGTGGCGTGGCCACTCCCAGCAGTCCTGATCCACCCGCCACAGTCCGTGACACACGGCTGCTCACCGTTCGGTGGGACTGCAAACCTGACAGTTCCACCGCTCAGGATTCGGCCGGGTTCACGCGGAGGAGGATGGCAAAACGGGGTCCCACGGGGAAATTTACACATGTGAGGAGACACGCACCTGGGCACATGCAGAAAAAATGTAAACTCTGTTTCACACCTGACACTGAGTGGGCTGCCGATGATCTGGAGAGTCACATAACGCGGGAGCACGGTGATCAGGAGCCATCGGTTCGGGCGATGTACGACAGTCGCTTCGAGCATCTGTTCGACGGGTCGGAGTCACCGACCGCGGAGACGCCAGATTCGCCGCCGCGTGGCGGTCACTCGTCACCACAGCCCGGCGAGGAAATGTTCGGAAAAAAGTGGTTCATGATCGGCATTGGTGGCGCGGGCAACAATATCCTCGATGCGATACTGATGCGTCGTGACACCCTCGCGGGCGACGACGACAACCGGGCAAATTTGTGGCAGAAAGGACTCGCAGGGTACGGGATTCTCAACACGAACCTCCGTGAGATGGAAAAAACCTACTACGCCACAGAGGAAAAACAGTACGATAGACGGGATCTGCTGAGTAACTCGATTATCGGGATGGGGGTTCACGATAACACGGGGATGGGCCATCGATGGCAGAACGGAATGAAAGTCGCGGCAGCGGATTTCGAGGAAGACCCGGATCCGTTCACAGCTCGCTGGGACCTTTCGAAACAGGCGATGAAGGGATCTCAGGCGATTATGCTGATCCACAGCGTTACCAAAGGAACTGGATGCGGATCGACGCCGGTAATCGCCGAGCAAATCCGTGAGAGTGTGTTACCCGAGGATATGTTGATCGATAAGCCGATTTTCAGTTCTGTCGTCATCCCATCGGAAGGGGCAGGTTCGACCGTCGGGAGTCGTGCGAAGACGAACGGAGTCGTCGGATTAGCGCGGGTCGCGCAGACTGTCGACGCGATCATCCCATTCAACAACCGGCTCCTGCGCGAAGCCCACCGTGATATCACGCCACGGATCGATAACTTACAGCAGTACAATCCGCCTCAGTTCGTCGATCTCAACAAGCCGTTGGTATCGTTTTTGGAGGCATTCACCATGTCGTCGATTCCGATGCCTGCCGACCAGAGCGCGTCGATCCAAGGGAGCGTGTTCGATGTGGCTGATAGTTTCAGGCCTGTCGAAGACAAGTATCCCGCGAGTGTTTCGCGCGCTGATCGGCCCGGGGTCGTGCTCGGGCCAGCCTTGGGCCGGCTTCGCGACAGCGGAATCACCGCCTCGAAATTGGAAGTGCTCGTGCTCAACACGCGGCAGAACGTGCTCGCAGATTTCGATCCGTCGACTGCTTGGGGTGGGAATTTCATGTTGTACGGCCCCGAGTCGAAGATGGAGCAGATTTCTCAGTTCGTCGAAAACGGGACACTCAAACAACTTCTCCTCGGCCCAGCATTTCTGGACGTGGATGATTCGTCGGGGGCGGAAGCCGTCGACATCCAGATCAACCAACTCGTGTCGCCGTATCTCGATGACGTGTACATGTGGGCAATGCTGTGGAATCCAGAACTTCGAGCGCTATCGACGATGTACGACCACGCGAAGACACTGAAAACACAAGGGAG
>JAQCMZ010000365.1 GCA_028274825.1 Haloferacaceae archaeon | reverse complement strand
GTTCAAGCACGGGATCGCCGTCCATGAGCCGTCTGGGTGTTCGGTCCCCGACAGCGGCTTTCTCGAACAGATCGATACTTTTGCGACGTTTGTGCATGAGCCGGTCGATCCACCCTTCGAGAAACTCTGGCAGGCCCAGCAAACGGAGTGTACTCCCGGTCGGAGACGTGTCGAACACCACTCTGTCGTAAGAATCCTGTGTGCGCATCACTTCGACAAATCGGTCGAACAGTGCCGACTCGTAGGCGCCGGGCGTCTGATGTGCCATCTCCAGTTGCATGTTAATCTCGTTGACCATCGCTGAAGACACCTGTTCTGAGAGGTCGGTGCGGATATCGTCGAGATGCCGCTGGACCTCGTCGTCGGGATCGATCTGCATGGCGTCGAGCCGCCCGACCCCGTCGACGGATTGAGGGCTGTCGTCAAATGGCTGGTCAAACACGTCAGTGACGGAATGTGCCGGATCCGTCGATACAACGAGCGTCTCAAGTCCGTCAGAGGCACATTTCACTCCGTATGCACAGGAGACGGTCGTCTTTCCGACGCCACCCTTGCCACCGAAAAATACGTACGGCTCCATTAGAAGTGGTACTGCTGGCCTTTGCGTTCGATATACGAGTCACGGTCCCAGAGCCGGCGTTCCCATCCCTCGAATTCTGTCTCTAAGAACGGCAGCAATTCGGCGGTATAATACGATACCGGCGACGGAATGCCAAACGCGTCTGGGAAACACGCCAGCATAAACCCATCTTCTATGTCTTCTGCTTCTTTCTCGATTTTCTCGTATGCAGGGTGAGTGACCATCCCGTGGTAGAGGCCGCGAAGCCACATACGCAAGTCCAGTTTAAGTCGTTCAATTCGGGTTTCCAGATCCATAGGCAATTACGTGTGTGTGCCCGGATAAATCTCCCGCGGTAGTGGGGCAACGCCGAACGCCACGTCGACAACCCGAGCGGCCGGATTAGTGAGGTGAGACGCGATTGATATCGGAGGGAGAGGGGCCGTCTCTTCAGGCACGCGAGTCTGGCGAATCGCGAGCGGGCGATAAATCCTCATCGCGGCTGGCTGCCGGAAGCGAGTCGTCTTCCTCAAGATCAGCTTTACTATTTGGCGAATGAATGCTACTGTCCATCCCCTCTATTGTAATGTACGTCATTGCGACCACCATCAGAATGGTGATTGTAATAGCTCCGATAGCGATGATGAAAATGTCCGAGTTGACAAACATGAAATATAGTATACTGTGCCCTCTGTATCAACGTGTCGTGTTCAGACAGTCACGACCACGTGACGAGGGTTCGCCGTGGCTTCTCTCCCGTGTGGTTGCGTGTGACAGTTGGGGCACAGGGGAACACTGAAACAGTGCTGTTTACAGAATACATGTATGACAAAAATGAGCATCAGAACAGTGAGGATGGTCACGAGATGACTGCGATTCCAGTGACGATTCTTTCGGGGAATTTGGGAGCGGGAAAGACCACTCTGCTGGATCATATGTTGCGGAACGCGGGCGGCAGTGAACTCGCTGTGTTGGTCAATGATATGGGCGAGGTGAATGTCGACGCAGAGTTAGTCGCGGAAGGGTCGGAT
>JAQCMZ010000364.1 GCA_028274825.1 Haloferacaceae archaeon | reverse complement strand
TCTCGATACGCGCTTTCGATCCGGCGCTCAAGTGCTTCGGTCTCTTGGGTGATGTGTGTCTCGTACGCCCGATCAATACGGCTCTCAAGTCCGCCAATGCGTCCCCGAGCTGCCCGTACCGTGACAGCCTCTGTCTCCGCGGCGTGTTCGATCTCCTGGAGTGCTGTCTCGATCCTGTCGTCGACCGCATCGAGGCGTGACCCTGTAAGTGTCGTGTAGGCGGTATCGATCCGCTGTTCGAGATCGGCTGCTCGCTGGAGACGTGCCTGCCGGGTTTCTGCTGCCCGTTCGAGTCCCACAACGGCGTTTTCGATCCGCCGATTGAGCGCGTCAAGCTGCTCGCTGACGACTGTTTTGTACCCGATTTGGAGCCGTCGTTCGATGGTCTCGACCCGCTCTCGGATGGTGCTCATCTCAGGTGTCGCTACGATCCCCGCGTCTGTCGGCGTCATTGCTATTCTGTCAGCGACATCCTCGGCGAGGGTCTCATCGTCTTCGTGGCCCACAGCAACGACTGTCGGGGTCGCACAATCGGAGATGGCTCGAACAACGGGTTCCTCGTTGAAACACCATAGCGTGTCGTCTGCGCCGCCACCACGCGTTACGACGATGGTGTCGATGTCTGGATCTCGATCTGCCTGTTGGAGCGCCCCGACGATCGATGCTGTGGCGTTTTTGCCCTGAACGGTCGCTCCAAAGAACGTGAGCGTCACTCCGGGTGCGCGTCCCCACGCGGACTCACGGAAGTCCTCTCGAGCCGATCCAGTCAATGAGGTGATGATCCCGATGTTTGATGGAAACGGTGGAAGTGACTGTTTTCGGTCGGCCTCGAAGAGGCCCTCCTCATTGAGTTCGGCACGTAATGCCTCCAATTCCTGTGATCGATCGGAGTCACCAACCGGCCAGTAGTTTTTAACGTTGAGTTGTGTCCGGCCGCCTTCGGCGTAGAAATCAACGTTTGCCTGGACGATTACCTCCTCGCCTTCGGTGATGGGCTCGTCGATACGGTCGCGATAAGACGACCACACAATACACTGGATCGTTTCTTCCCCGTCGACATCTCGGAGCGTGAAGAACGTCCCGTAGCCTTTCGCTGTCGCATCGGAGACTTCACCGACAACGTATGTTGGAAATCGCTCCGCGGCGGATTCCAAGGTGGCAGCGATTTCATTATTGAGTCGGGCAACAGACCACGCCGGTTCATCTATCTCCACGTGCCCAACTGCGGTATCATCATCGACGGCCATTCGAACCGGCCTATGGCATCGGGTGGTTTAGTTTATTGGCTTCGTTGATGGTTCGCGTATCATGAGTCAATGACGCGCTCGATATCGTCGTCGATATCATCACGAGCCTTCGTGTTCGTGATGAGGCTCACAACGATCATTACAACAATAGCAACGAGGAGCGTGAGTGCTTCAGCTGCCGAACCGTGTGGTAATGAGAAGCCGTAGAACTGGACGGCGATCGCGAGGCTAAGATTCCCGAACAGTGCGACCACACCAGCGGCTATCGCACCTTCCGTGGTTGCGCCTTTCCAATTCAATCCGATTCCAAGTAGTGGAACAATAGCAGCGGCGAATAATCCCCACCCAACGACGCCGAGGAGACCGACGAGGATCTCTACGTAGTAGACGAGCAGTACCGACACGAGAATGATGAGTGCGGTCGCCACGCGGTGGGCGCGTAACTCCTGTCGGTCGGAGTCGTACTCGAACCCAAGGCTCTCCGGGATGTCCCGTGCGAGGTTCGCAGCGCCGATGTTAATGAATGCGTCGCTCGTACTCATCACTGCGCCAACAGCAGCGGCTAGGACGACGCCTGCCACGATCGCTGGCGTGAATTCGACGAGGAAGATTGGAGCAGCGTTGTCGGGATTTGAGAGCTCAGCGAACTGTCCGGTCTCCACGAGCGACCGCATTCCGACCCCAAGTGCAAGCATCATGAGAGACGCCGCAAAGTACGATAACGCGGCGATTGGCGCGCCCCATTTCAGTAGCTTCGGGTCACGCAGCATGTACAGTTTGTGTGCCATATGCGGCTGCCCGGAGTTCCCAACGAGGAACAGGAAGTACCAGGTGAGTCCGAGCATAATCGGGAATGCGCCAAATGCGCCAGCGAGTTCTGGAATCTGACTGCTCACCTCTCTGTTCATTGTGGTGAAGCCGTTGACTGTGTTTAGTGCGAGGAAGAAGACGACGACGCTCCCGGCCACCATAATCCCGCCTTGGATGAGGTCAGTAAACACCCCAGCAACCATGCCGCCGCCAATTGTGTATACCGAGATGACAGCGAGTCCGATCACGAGCGCAACGACTTCGCTCACTCCAAGCACTGTTTGGAGTACAAACGCGATAGCGAGAAACTGAACACCGAGATACGAAATGACACCTAGTAGTACTGAAAGAGATACTAATAGTCGGACTGCCTGGCTGTCGAATCGGGCAACAGCGGCGTCGGGTATGGTGAATATCTCACGGGCCTCAGCCATCAGCCGCATTTTCTTTCCGAGGACGAACCATGACACCGGGAACGCAAGCGGTGCAACGATAGCGATCCACAGGAATCCGTACCCGCCGTCGTAGAACAGTCCGGGGCCACCGATGAAGCCGAACCCGCTCATGATCGAGGCGAAAGCAGCAAATGCAACGGCCCAGATCCCGAATCGCTTCCCGGCGATCAGGAAGTCAGACGTCGATTTTGTCTGACCAGTTGCCCAGATGCCGATCACGGCAATACCGACTAAGTACACCGCAACGATACCGACGATGAGTGGGTTCATCGTCTCTGTCGTCGAGACTTGTATTAAGCTGGCTGTAAGGGTGTCAATCATTTATTTCCCTCCTCGTCGGACCCCATCGTGCGAAACTCCGCTACTTGATTTTTGTCCCAAATGTACCTACTGAAGAGGTACGGATACGTGAACATCAGGTATAACGCGGGCGGCATCCACAACCCATAGACGACGATTGCTGTCGCCCGCGGGAATCCAAGCCAGTACGTCGGATCGGTGTACGCGGGATTCTGGAAGTGAAAGTGCCATAGCAACGCGAACGCAACACCGAGGATTAGCCACAACCCAGCTACCATTAGTTTGAAGACGTTCGTGTCGTGGCGCTGCTCGGACGATTGCACGCCTAACAGCACGTACAACCCAATAAACGCCACTGCACTCCCCGAGAACACGATCTGTCCAACTTGCCCGCCGAAGTACATTGCTACGAGCATTACCACCGCAGCAAGCAATCCTCCGACGACGTACTTGTCTTCGCTAGGATTGAAATTGAGTGCCATACGTGACAGCCAATAACATGAATAAACGCTATATAAAAATAATGGAATATATTATCCTGAGTAACGTACTACATTATTTCCATACGTACTGCGTGCCCATTCGGCGAAGTCGCTTGCATCGTATGTTCGGGAGAAATGATAGAACTCCAATTGTGTTTTTTCTGTGTCAACACTAAGTCTCGGCTTGCGGATCCACGATCCCTCTTGGATTCGGATCTCACGCACCTCTGACAGCGAAATCACGTCATTGTGTTCGTCGGCAAGAATCACAGACTCCGGTTCCCTCGCGTTCTCCCGACCAATTTCCGTTGCACGCCGCTCACGACCG
>JAQCMZ010000353.1 GCA_028274825.1 Haloferacaceae archaeon | reverse complement strand
TACAAGATACAAGACCGCATCGAACAACACAGCGAGGACGTTCAGCTGAAGCAGTCCACGTTGGATGAGACGTACAACCGCCGGTACTGGAGTCGAACGAACCAACGAATCAGTGAAGGACTGCGGCCTCGGGCGAACGCACGCCCGAGACCGCGTCCACGCACGAGCGCAGGTGTATCTCGCGCTGTGACTTCGCCTCGTCGTGGCTATCACCAACTACGAACGAAGAGACAATCCGGGCAGTACCGTGATCACGGTGTGAGAAGAGTTCTATGACACCCTCATAGCCTCGCTAAACACATCGTCCAGCGATGTGCCGAGCAAGAAGTGGGTCGAGTCAACATCGGGAAAGTCGCTGGTGTCCGCGAAGACGACGACGGTGAGTCGAAGAACTGGGGCAATCACGGCAACCTCGACTTGCACGGATGGGCGTTCGACAGGTTCTCCAACATCCTCGAATACAAGGTGAAGGTCGAGGGCATCGAAGTCGGAGAACTGTCGGAGCGCGACACGAGTAAGACGTGTTGTGTGTGCGGTATGACGGACGATACTCAGCGTGTCGAACGGGGCTTGTACGTGTGTGAGGAACACAACGATGCGTTCAACGCTGATGTGAACGGGGCGGAGAACATCCGTCTCGACATCAATCACCGTAACTCCGAGTCTGCGCCCTCTTTGGGTGATGAGAGGAGTCCCGGCTGGGTGGCACAGCCCGGAGTCTATCTGTACGACCTCTCCCGAGGATTCCAACCTCGGACAGAGGTGGGAGACTGCAAACCCTCATATCCCACCTCAGCGGTGCGGTGCCGTGGGATTCCCGCGTCTTCAGGCGCGGGAGGATGTCAATGCTGTCACACTGACCTTTTCCGCAATCTGACGGAGTCGAGACTCGAAAGTCAAGCCCTGCCGAGCGCACGGTCACGAGTGTGATTCACGTGTCAGTTTAAATCCCGAATTCGGTAGTTAGCGCAGAACCAGTTCGACAGTCTTCTGTCGACCCTGGCGGCCACAGAATCACTCATCGACACCGTCACGAACCCGGACTGCTATCCCCCGATGGAAATCGGCCATCGCGGCAGAATCGATTTTGGCCTGTCCGACAGCTAACACCGAATCACCCTCGTTGACAACGAGCGTCTCGTCACCAGGACGAATCTCAGAGTCTGGCTCCCGAACGAATCTGGCGAACGCGTTGTGGCATTCGCGGACAACCGATTCGCTTTCTTCGCCGACCACGACCCGGTAGGCCGGCGGGTCCAGTCCGGTGTGGCGTCGCTCCTCGCCGGCCGTCCCGAGCGTGAATCGACCGTCGATTCCATATGTGACGAGACGTCGTCCGATGCGGTCTCTCGCGAGCGTAATCTCTGGATCTGGGTCGAGCACCTGCTGTGGTCGACCATTCTTCGAGCGCTAGATTCGCAACTCCTCAGGGGACGGAACCAGCAGTTCACCAGCCCTACTTCCAAACTGGTAATCGGCAATCTGTCGAGGCGTGGCGAATCCGACGGTCTCTCTCATGTGGATACCGATATTTTCCCAATCAGACGCGATTGCGCGATTGACATTATCACTCGTCTCGCTTCGCGATCCAGTCTCGAAGCCACGCGAACCCCGCTGCCGTGCCAATCCCGAGCACGACGCCGACAGGAGTGTTCACGAGGAGCCGTCCGACTGCGAGCCCGACAGCCATTCCGACTACCGCCGACAGTGCGCACCGCCCAACGAGCGTCTCGAACTGATCGGCGTTCATATGTCTCAGCGATGCCGGCCGGCCAAATCACTGTCCTTCCAGCGTGATAGCTGAACCGTGAGCAACTCTCCGAGTAGCCACCCGATTTGCACGCCGGGAAATGCTTCAGCGGTAACCCTGAGCGCCAGTTGCCCGACCCACGACTTGTCAACCGGATTAAAACGGATGAATCGGGACTCAATTCGACACCACTGTAATTGCCCCGACAGTCTCTGCCGTCGGGAATCTGATTTCAGCATGCAGTTCCGACTGCCTAATGAGTCCGTTCAGAGGACACTGAGACACATCACACTGAAGGAAACTCTTGTGTTCGCGACGACTGGCAGGTGTGGTATTTTCGGGAGTCATCCTCAAGGATATCATAACAAGAATTTGTCAGTCTGCTCTTCGAGATCGATAAACTCGTCAACAGCATCGACGAGTTCCTCACTCGTAGAAGATAAAAACGCCATCGCCTCGACTCGGACTCCTTCGTGACGGAGATGACTGCAGAGTCGCGAGAAGTCACCATCACCAGTGCATAACACGATTGTATCGACGTGGTTGGCGAATGTGATGGCATCTAAGCTCATCCCAATGTCCCAGTCGGCTTTCTTCGAGCCATCGCCGAACGTTTTGATCTCTTTGATCCTGGTTTCGAACCCGATGTCCTGTAGCGCTTCGAAGAATCGCTCCTCTTCGGGCGAGTCTGCGCGAATCACGTATGAGACTGCCCTTGTGAGTTCCCGTGTCCGCACGGCACCCTCGAGTAGTGATGAATAATCGATATTCTGCGAATAGAGACTTTGTGCGGAATGATACAGATTCTGCGCGTCGACCAGCACCGCAACTCGCTGATGTTCGTGAATCTCGCTCATATGGAAATCTCACGTGCCCGTGGTTTATTCGTTTCGAGGAGCGGAACGGCGGGTTCTGTAAGGTGAAATCCCATCACTGACGAACAGACACTATATGCGACCAATACGCCGGAATTGCACGTCGGTATGTCCTGACCTCCTCTCAGGTGATTGTCTTTGCTGTGACCGACTCGCGGTCTGTCAGACTTGGGTTGTTCACTCCGTCTCCGGGTCTCTGGATCTCCGAGTCTCCGGGTCTCGCAATCTGATAGACATATGATCCCGTGGATTCTAGCTCGCGCCCGGATTCTTAGAGAACTCTGACCGCTCAACCTCGTTTTGATCTAATCTGACCTACTCGTGGTATGACAATTCCGATTGTTCGGATCTTCCGCTATCAGGAGCAACGCTTGAATGTACCGAGCGTGTGTAGAACATGTGAAAGCGGTTAACGGGTCTACGTTCAGTCTTGACGCGACATTTCGGGACCGCCTCAACGAGATGGCGCGTGAACAGTATTCCAGTGAGCGGTCGAGAGACGTCCAGGAGGCACGCGAGACCAGAAAATCGCTCCTCACGGACGTCAGAGCAATCGGTATTGGAGCGGGGCGGATCGTCTACCCGCTCCCGGAGAGTGCCTACAACAGCGGCGAGCACGACAGGTACGTTCTCAAAATCGCCAGACCAAACACCCGCTACAATTGGGACGGCATCGAGCAGAATCGCCGTGAGACGACGCTCTGGCGGGACGGTGAGTACCCCTCGCTGGTTCCAGTTGTCGCGGCTGACTCTTGTGGATACTGGTTGGTAATGCCACGCGGCGACACGGTCAGTGGTCAGTCAGCCGAAATCGAGGCCTGGCTGGATGACACTGCAGATGCACTCGCTTCGACACTGTTCGGGATGGATTTGAGCGCGAAGAACGTAGTCGTCCTTGACGGACAGTTCAGACTGTGTGACTACGGTGTCCCATCCCGTGACGTGACAGGCGATGGGTGATTAAATTCCGCCCACACACGTTGTTGAGTGCTCTCATGAGAACTAGCCGATCCCCTCGACCCGCCTGTTGACACTCTCACCCGGCTTCACGCGGGTGAGGGACTCTCAGCCCGCGGGAGTTCACAGGATTACTCTCTTGTCGGGTATCAGACGTGACCGGTTTCAAAACGACTAATAGTCGGCCGTGTCATAGACAGATTGTGATTTCACCCGCGTTCACGCTGAGGCAGGTGACGCCTGTAGCGGCGCGGTCTTTTTCAAAAAATCGCGACCGGTAGCGCTCGTGGCGAGGGTAGCAATCTCGTCTCGGGCGGTTTCAGACAGGCACCGCGCGCGTCCTGACCGGCTGTATGGGATTAATCCCAATCACCGACTACACACTCCCCTATCATGACCGACATCACGCTCGAGGGCGTCTACCCGGCGATTACAACGCCCTTCGACGACGACCAAATCGACCACGACCAACTCGCACAGAATGCCCGCTTCATGGAGGCGGCTGGTGTCGACGGTATCGTTCCCGTTGGCTCAACCGGCGAATCGGCCACTCTCTCACACGCAGAACACGTCGACGTCATCGAGACAGTCTCGGCTGCTGTGAGCGACGTGCCCGTTATCGCTGGGTCGGGATCTAACAATACCCGTGAGGCACTGTCTCTGTCACGTCAAGCAGCTGACGCTGGCGCTGACGGATTACTGTTAATCTCACCGTACTACAATAAGCCCGAAGCCGAGGGACTGTACGAACACTACACTACAGTCGCCGACGCGGTCGATCTCCCGCAGATCGTCTACAACGTCCCCTCGCGAACCGGGAGTTCGATTCCGATAGATACGACGGTTCGGCTGGCCGATCACCCGAATATCCAGGGTTACAAGGCTGCTTCTGGCGATCTCAACCTCATCAGTGAGGTGGTTGAGCGGACGCGGGATACGGAGTTTGCTGTTCTCTCTGGCGACGACGGCATGACTCTCCCGGTCCTCTCAGTGGGCGGGACCGGGACGATCAGCGTCGTGGCGAACGTCGAACCCGCTCGTACCTCGGCGATGGTGGCGGCGGCGCTAGCGGGTGATTTCGCGCTGGCGCGGCGTCTCCATCACGAACTCGGTCCGCTCATTCGGCAGTTGTTTGCTGAGACGAATCCGATTCCCGTGAAGGAAGCAATGCACATGCGTGATCGTGGCTCGCCAGAACTGCGATCACCTCTGACCAGATTATCGCCGGCCCACCGTGAGGAACTCTCGCGGCTGCTCTCGGATCTGGAAGAATTGCCGACGCCCGACCCAGCAAAGGTGACCACGCGGTGACCCGGATTGCGGTGACGGGCGTCGGCGGCCGAATGGGGACGGAGGTCATCCAAGCAGTCACCGATCGTGAAAGAATGGAAGTCGTCACTGCGGTGAACCGCTCGGCCACGACCTCCGTTGCCGGTATTAGTGTCGTGGATGCCGCTCAACTTCCCTCGCGGCTCGCGGCAGATGACCCGGACGTTCTTGTTGACTTCACTGGGCCTGAATCGAGCGTGGAATATATTACAGCCTGTGAACGAGCAGGCATTCCGGCCGTAACCGGGACGACCGGCTTCGACGAATCACAACTGTCTCGACTCCGGGAGGTGGCCGAACAGATCCCGCTCGTGCGAGCGACGAATTTTGCCCGCGGTGTCACAGCGCTCAGACGCGCCCTTCGAGAGGCGGTCGCCGCCCTGCCGGACTACGATGTCGAGGTGACCGAAACCCATCACAACGGGAAACGCGATGCGCCCTCTGGGACAGCCACCACACTGCTCTCGGATATTGAAACCGAGCGGAATGATATCGAAACCCGCACGCATGGTCGAGAAGGGATTCAGCCCCGTCAGGAATCTGAGATTGGGGTTCACGCCCGGAGAGCGGGAAACGTGACCGGCGAACACGAGGTTCTCCTGGCGGGCAACCGCGAGGTGCTGGAGTTGACACATCGCGCCGGATCTCGAGGCGTGTTCGCGGAGGGCGCTCTCGATGCCGCCAGTTGGGTGACAGACCGCGACCCGGGATGGTACGAGTTCGACGATGTAATCGACTCGTGAGCCAGCTGTGACCTCTACGGGGGTCGTCACCGTGACTCCCGACCGGCGTGACGGCACTCTTGACGAGTCCGGCTCTGCAATCACACGCGGAGCGACCACCTGTCTGTGTCTGGTCTGGTCCGGCTGCCCAGTCATCACAGAACGGTCAGACGGCATCCGCAAACGCGAGCAGACCACCGTGAACACCCGGAGTGACAGAATCGATGGGCAATTACCGCTGGCGTGACACTAACATACAATTACACTAATGACGCTACAAGACGATATCGACAATCTCTGGGAGGCGTATGAGAACGGATTGACAGCCTCCGAGGCCACTGATACACAGCTCGCAGCAATCGAAGAGTTCCTGGTCGAGTTAGAGGCTGGTGAGGTCCGAGCCGCAGAGAAAACTGGCGCTGACGTCACGAGCTGGGAGGCCAACGCCTGGGTGAAACGTGGTATTCTGCTCGTCTTCGGGCTTTCAGAGACCAAGACGCGCACCTATGGTGGTGTCGATTACCACGACGTTCTCCCGTTGCGTGACACTGCCGATCTCGGAGCCCGCGGCACTCGTAACACCCCCGATGGGACGGCCATCCGCCGCGGAGCATATCTTGGCTCTGACTGCATCATGATGAGTCCCTCATTTGTCAACATGGGCGCACACGTCGGGGACGGCACGCTGGTGGACTCCTGTGACACCGTGGGATCGTGTGCACAGATTGGTGCCGGCGTCAAGCTCGGCGCGAATACGCTGATCGGTGGTGTTCTGGAACCCGTCGAGGACGCACCCGTCGTAATCGAGGCGGACGTTTCGTTGGGGGCTGGCTGTCGAGTCACTTCGGGTTTCCGTGTCGGCAAAGGGTCGATCGTCGGGGAGAATACGCTTCTTACCCCGCGGATTCCGGTGTACGATCTCGTCGACGAGGAGGTCATCTACGGGCATCTGCCTGCGAACCGGCGAGCCTTCATCCGGTACGTGGACTCGTCCGTCAGTGATCACGACCTCATCGATGGTGGCGCCTACAAGCCCGCTGTCGTGGCCACTCACGTCGAAGAGGACACACTCGAGGCGACTCAGCGAGAAGAAACACTTCGATCATGAGCGATTCACAGGAGCACCGAACAACCGACAGCCGCGGGTCGACGACCAGCGATCACGCCGACTCTGAGATCTCGCCAGTGCGACGGGTGACCGACTGGGACGCTCCCAGACTCCGTCAGCTGGCGGCTGAGTACGGCACACCACTCTATGTTACTGATCTTGGTCGAGTCGCCGAAAATTGCAGGCAACTCACAGCGGCGTTTCCCCAGGCGGATATCCGGTATGCGGTGAAAGCCCACACCGGACAGGCAGTCTTGGAGACTGTCCGCGAGTCAGGAATCGACGCGGAGTGTGCCTCTGCCGGCGAACTCGATCGAGCTGTGTCGGCAGGATTCACCGGCGACCGTCTTCACTACACTGCAGTGAATCCGCCAGCCCGAGATCTGGCGCATTTTTTCGATATCTGGCAGGACCGGCCCGAGTTGACGGTGACTGTTGGAGCGGCCGACACGCTAGACCGACTCGCCGAACGAGGATTTGATGGCCGTGTCTGCGTGCGGGTCAACCCCGGGGTTGGCGCTGGACACCACAAGAAGGTCCGCACCGGGAGTCACCCGAAATTCGGTGTCCCGTACGAGCGAGCGGCCGATGTCGTGAGAACGGCCGCCGAGCGCTTCTCTATCGTCGGGATTCACGCCCACGCTGGCTCGGGAATCGATGCCAGCCAACTGGACCGCCACCGGGAACTCGTCACTCGGATGGGCGAACTCGCCCGCTCGATCACGAACCCGGCTGACGATGATGGGATTGATCTGGAGTACGTGGATGTCGGCGGCGGATTCGGCGTTCCGTACCACGAAGAAGACCCGCCGCTTGATTTGTCGTCGGTTGCCCAGGCCACCAGAGAGGCTGTCGGAGAAGTCCCACGCCCGAGTGGTGGGACGGCGACGCTTGCAGTCGAGCCTGGACGGTTTGTTGTCGCCGACGCCGGCGTCTTGCTCACGCGTGTGAACACGGTCAAAGAAACGCCGGAAACGACCGTCGCTGGGGTAGACGCTGGGATGACCGACCTGCTTCGACCTGCTCTGTATGACGCGTATCACCCTATCCGGAATCTCGGTCAGCGGGACACAGACGCGGTGCCTGCCCATGATCGAGCGGAGACGTCAGTCACTGTTGCCGGGCCGATCTGTGAGAGTGCTGATGTCTTCTGTGAGGGTCGCTCACTTCCCGAGCCGAAGAGAGGAGATCTCCTCGCAGTCGGCATCACCGGCGCTTACGGTTTCGAGATGGCGAACCGGTACAACTCCCGTCCGCGGGCTGCCGGGGTGGCTATCGAAGACGGTGATACCCGTGTCACCCGTCGGCGCGAGTCGCTCGCGGAGTTGACTCGAACGGAAGACCCCAGCTAACGCTTCTGTGCTGATTTCAGTCTCTCAGAACTCGCGGTTCTCAGCTTCCCAGTCAGTATCGTACGCGAGTTGAGTGTCTGTCGATTCGTCGATCTGCATATCCGACGTCTCGAGTTTCCGTTCCGCAACCGCTCGGTCTAACTGATCCGGAATGGGATGAGCGCCCGCTGGGAGGTCGTGATCTGCAGTCACGAGATTGTGGCCGGCAGTATACATCATCGCATGGGTAGTGTCGATGACTTCCGCAGGGTGGCCACGACTGTGCGGTCCAGTCAAGTTGACCAGTCGGCCGTCCGCGAGCAGGTCAATTTCCCGGCCGTCTTCCATCTGATATCGCGTGACGCCATCTGTCGGTGTCGAGATCCGCTCAGCTTGGCTCTCGAGGTCTTCGATGACGATCTCGACATCAAAGTGACCGGCGTTTGCCAGCATCGCTCCGTCGGGCATCTGCCGGATATGTTCGTGCCGAATCACGTCACGTGTTCCTGTCGTCGTGATGAATAATTCACCTCTCGGCGCAGCCTCTGTCATGGGCATGATTCGGTGACCGTCGGTGTGTGCCTCCAGTGCCTTCCGGGGATCTACCTCGGTGACGATTGTTTTCGCGCCCAAGTCGCGCGCCTTTCGAGCAACTCCCTTCCCACAGTAGCCATAGCCAGCGATGACGATGGTTTTGCCCGCGATTATTGTATTCGTCGTGGCCGCGATATTGGTCAGCACCGACTCGCCGGTTCCGTGCACATTGTCGAAGCGGTGTTTCATAGGCGTATGATTAACTGTGTAGACAGGGAATTCGAGGACATCCTGCTCGTCCATTGTCTCGGCACGAGTCACCCCGACGGTCGTCTGTTCAGCCCCGCCGATGACCGTCCCGGCTATGTCGGGGTACTCTGCGTGTAGTATCGCGATCAAGCCACACCCGTCACCGAGTATCAGGTCTGGTTCTCGCTCGAGCAATGCACGCCGCTGCCGCTGGAAGGCTGTATCGGACATCCCCTCTCGTGCAAACGCGTGGACACCGTCGGCATCGCTGAACGCCTCGATGACCGACGATTTTGTTGATTGTGGCTCGCTGGGCGTGAATAGTACCTCTGCGCCAGTTTCGTAGAGCGTCTCGATCAACACACCGCTTTTCGGCTCGAGATGTGTTGCAACCGCAACTGTGTATCCGTCGAACGGGTTTGTGTCGCCATACTCCGCTTGGAGTGATCTCAGAATCGGGCAGTGATCCCGTGCCCACGAGAGGGGATCGCTGTCTTGCATCATGATGAATTCTTGCCTGTCTCTACATTTGTAGCTGTTCGCAATCCCCGAATGCTACAGTTGCCCTAGGCTAGTTTGGTCTGGTCTGGTTTGGTCTTGTTTTTGATGATCTCTTCACGCGTGATGAGGTGGTTCGCGCCGGGTTGAAGCTATCTCGACAGAATCACTGTGTCGCAACCCATATCAATCGGAGCGTGAAGTATAGGTAACGAACAGTGCCCCAGTTGTGTGGGGCGGAGCTACACACAGATGAACGTATTACCTGACTCCACCCGACTCAGGTCTCGGAGGGATACCAGACTGGACTGTAGTCGGCTTGCCGGGCGAGAATCAGAGACTCCGCATCTCGTGAGAGGGTGTTACCTGTGACATCACACGCGATTCCATATGAGAAGTACCACGGAACGGGCAACGACTTTCTCATCGTCGACGCAACCGCATTTACCGGTGACCGGCGACGATTTGCCCAGAGACACTGCGATCGAGAATCCGGCGTCCGCGCTACCCGAAGTGACCGGCGTGGGGCTGATGGAGTCCTGTTTCTGACCATCAGCGAAGATGCCGAGCCGATCCGAGTGACGATGACGCTAATCCAGCCTGACGGCTCTGCCGCAGCGATGTGTGGTAATGGCGCCCGCTGTGTTGCAGAGTGGGTCTCCCGCCGGACCGGCGCGACCGAGGTCGTGATCGACACGCCTGCTGGCCCTCGTCTGGCACAGGTCCACTCCGAGCCAGGAACGGTAACAATCGAGATGGGTCACCCGAGTTTCGATCCTGACGATGTCCCGCTAGCGGGGGCAGCAGAACTCATCAACGAGCCTGCTGGCGCACTCGCCGACGTACCCAGACCCGATATCCGATTCACCGCGGTCGGCACGGGTGTTCCTCACGCCGTTGGCTTCGTCGACGATGTCGACCACCTGGACGTGGATGCGTTGGCTGAACCGGTCCGTCACGCAGAGAGATTCCCCCAGGGAGCAAACGTCAATCTCGCAGCACCAGTTTCTGGCTCTGGATTGGACGCCTCAGCACCGAATCCGACGGACAGCGTCCCGATTCCGACGTTTCGACAGCGCACCTTCGAGAGAGGGGTAGAATCTGAAACCCGTTCGTGTGGAACTGGTGCAGTCGCGACTGCGGCGGTCGCTAAACGTCTGGGACGGACGAATGGAGACCGTGTCCGGACTCGACCACCTGGCGGGGAACTGATTGTCGAAATCCCCGAGACTGGCCCGGCAACACTGACTGGCCCGGTAACCCGGGAGTCCGTCGGAGAACTACCTCCCGAAAAGTCATGAGTGATCCTACACCGATATCCAAAACGGGGAACTTCGATCCAGTCGCGTTCCTTGAGACAGCCGTCACACACGCGTCCCACGAGACCGTGAACAGTATGCGCGAATACCTTGTGAGGACACTAACGGACGCCGGGGTGACTCCGACCGTCGACGAAAGCGGGAACGTGGTAGCGACACGACACTCACCGACACCCGAAGACGGACCGCACCTTGTGTTGAATACGCATATCGACACTGTCTCTCCGCATATTCCCCTCCAGCGGGACCGAGATGCCGCCGTCGACGGCAAGGCCGGCGTTGACGTAATCACGGGAAGAGGCTCCTGTGACGCGAAAGGGCCGTTATCGGCACTCCTGGCGGGATTCCTCGCCGTCGACCCCGAAGTCGGACGGGTGACTCTCGCAGTCACACCTGACGAAGAACATCTGTCGAAAGGCGCCCATGCGCTCGTTTCTGGACAGACCTCTGCTGGACCACTTGACGGTGACCTGTATATCGTCGGAGAGCCGACTGATCTCGACGTGTGTACGGCCGCACGGGGACGATTCCAGGGGACGGTGACGCTGACAGGAAAGACCGCACATGCGGCCGATACTGCGGGCGTCAACGCTGTCGCTGGCGCTGAACAGTCGCTGACGGCAATCCGTCGGTTCGATACTGACGCGGAAACCCATGACCAACTCGGCAGCCCGAAACTCACGCCAACGGTAATCGAGGGGGGTGAAACACCGAATCAAGTGCCAGACACCTGTGCCATCACTATTGATCGCCGAAGTGTCCCACCGGAGACGGCTGATAGCTTCACTACGGCACTGGAGACGGCCGTCCGGGAAACCGTGAACGCCGCCGTCGGTGTTGACGTGTCTTTGACCCCGCGGGAAACCCCGTTTCTGGAAGCATTTGCGACTGACCCCGAGACACCGCTCGTCGAGAGTACTGCCGCGGCGATCCGTGAGATTACGGGCGAATATGGAGGCGAAACCCGCTCGTTCGGAGCTGCGACAGAAGCCTCCTACTTCGCACCTGCACCGACAATCGTGTTCGGTCCGGGTCATCTCGCTGATTCTGAGGCTGCCGTCGCTCACTCTGACCGGGAGTACGTCCAGGTTGATCGCCTTCGTCTGGCAGCCACCGCAATAACCCAGACTCTTGATACGCTCGTCGGCGACTCCGCTGTATGAAAGTGTGAGTCACGCCGGAGCGGCAGCCTGTCTCGTCTCCGCTTTCGATTCATTTCAGCGTTTGATGGGCGAGGTGGGTTGTTGAACTGTGGCTTGACCTATCACCGTACGCTAGAACCGATATTCCGACGGCTTCTCAGGCGGGTGATGGCCCGATCAGCCGCAGTCATCGGTATCGGCACCGCGGTGCTTGCGATGGCATTTGTCGGTGTGTTCGCGCCACTGTGCGGCGGTGTTGCGGATATCTCCCCGACTGCCGCTACATTTTGCTGGGGCTTTCAGATTCGTCGCCGTGGTGCTTGTTGTTGTTCTTGAGCAATCCCGCCACGTGGCGTAAGCAGCACTCAGTGATGGGCTGTGGCTGGGATCGCAGGAACTGTGAACGGCGGGCTTACCCCTGAAGCAATCGGGGATACACTCATACTGTCGAACAAACCTACGTGAATATCAGATAGCCACTGTTACCGAACTCCGTCGCTAGGAATGCCAGCACGGATCCCGTGGTTCGTGAATAGATGTCTGACAGTGCCAGACATCTCAAGATAGCCGTCGCTCCGCAGATGCTGTGTTAGTTGGCGGCGAGAACGCCCGTTGCACTCTGTCTCGATTGTTGGAGTGTGCAGAATGGCTGGGTCCGAGGCCCACCAGTATCCGATGTCGGATACAAGAGCCTGCCGAGTGGTTTCGTTTTTCACTGATTTTGAACAAAGAGCGGATATCTGCCCGAAGCGACTGCGTGGTCTGCACGATCACGGCGGAAATTAGAGTAGTGGACGGTTCAGGCTGCTCTCAATCTGGGCCCCACGAATCACAAATCCCTCTCGAATCGCTGTGATCACGCGTTTCGTCGTGGGAAGATGAGTTCCGGTCTAATCTGGTCTGTGTCAGTCAACAGTATCGACGAGATCGTCGCCGAACCCGGTATATCCCGCTGGTGTCAGCTCGGAGAGCTCTTTGCGGACCGTCTCATCGATGTCTAACTCGTCGAATAGGTCACGGAACGACTCCAGTGACACCCGTTCTCCCCGAGTGAGGTCTTTGACCCTCTCGTACGCGTCTGTATCACCCTCCCGACGAAGGATCGTCTGAACGGCTTCCCCGATTACCTCTGGTGTCGCTTCGAGTTCCTCGCGCATTACCTGTTCGTTGGGGACGACAGTATCGAGCCCGTCGGCAGTCTTGGTGTAGCCGATGAGACAGTGCGCGAATCCCGCGCCGATATTCCGCTTGACCGTCGAATCAGAGAGATCCCGCTGGAGCCGGGACTGTGTAATATACTCGCCGAGAAACCTGAGGTCGCTGTTGGCTTTCGAGAGATTCCCCTCGCTGTTTTCGAAGTCAATCGGGTTCACCTTGTGTGGCATGGTCGAAGAGCCGGTTTCCCCGGCGATGGATTGTTGGCCGAAATAACGGTCTGAGACGTACAACCACGCGTCGCGATCGAGATCCAGTAACACGCTGTTGACGCCTCGAACGGCATCGAACAGCGCCGCGAGATCGTCACACGGATTCACCTGTGTTACCAGCCGAACGTGTTCGAGACCGAGGTCACCGACGAACTCGGCGGCAAATTGCTGCCAGTCGACAGCTGGATAAGCGGCCGCGTGTGCAGCGTACGTTCCGGACGCACCTGCTAACTTGCCTGCGAGACCCTCCGAGGCTCGGTCGACGCGACCCAGCGCCCGACCGATTCGGGTCGCGTAAACGGCCATCTCTTTTCCGAATGTTGTTGGGGTGGCTGGCTGCCCGTGCGTGCGGGCCAACATCGGCAAATCACGATACTCCCGGGCCAACGAGGCCACCGTGTCGCGTATCTCGCGAATCGCTGGGACGAGCACCTCCGAAACCGCCGGCTTCACGAGCAGCCTCTGTGAAATGTTGTTGATATCCTCGCTGGTGAGCCCGAAGTGAATCCACGGGAACAGTCGAGCAGCGTCGTCAATACTGTTTGCTGTTTCAGCCTCGTTCAGTCGAACACGAATGAAGTACTCTATCGCCTTGACATCGTGTCTCGTTGCCTCGTAGCCTGCCGCACCCTTCGTTTCGAGTCGCTTGACTAGTGCCGCGTCGTCGGCGTCGAAGTCACGATACAGCGATTCTAACACGTCTGTTTCGGCGGGAGTCACCGAAATTGCGGGAGTGTCTAGTCGTGCCAGACTAATCAGATACTCCACCTCGACTCGCACCCGAGCTCGCATGAGCGCTGCCTCACTGGTGTACGGCGACAGCGACACAGTCCGTCTCGCGTACCGCCCGTCGAGAGGGGAGACAGCAGCCAACGGGTCCGACCGGGCTAATCCGGCAATCCCGGCCGAACTGGGAGGATTAGCCCCTGCGCTGTCGGTATCACTGTGTGTGGCCTCTCCCGTGTCGCCCCTGTCAGCCGTCTCGTCGCTGCTGTCGGGGCCCGTCTCAGTCATGTCTGAATGTGCCCGTGGCCAGCGCAAAAGCGTGTCGACCCAGTCCATCTGCCGGTAGTCATTATCGTGTACAGTAGTTCTGTTTGCGCCGGGGATCACACTGCCGGGTATGCGTAAAGATGGATATCCGGGTGAATCCGACCGCAACCACTATACTTGCCCGTCTGGTGATTTCTCGCATGAAGATTGCCGGCATGGCGAGCAATCGTGGTCGAAATCTACTGCACATCGCCGAGCGCGCACCGGGAGGCGCCGAACTGGGCGTCGTGCTCACCAACCAGGACGGTGCGCCGGTGGTGGAGGCGGCTGCCGAGGCAGGGATTCCGACCGAGGTCGTCACCCGGGATACCGACGAATCCCGGGTTACCCACGAACAGCGGATACTCTCACATCTCGAGGGGTACGATTTCGATTTGGTCTGTCTGGACGGGTATATGCGGGTACTCACAGACACGTTTCTCGACGCGACTCCGACCGCACTGAACGTCCACCCCTCGCTACTCCCGTCGTTTCCGGGACAGAACGCTCACGAACAGGTGTTAGAAGAGAGAGTCCGGACGACTGGCTGTACGGTTCACGTGGTCACCGAGGCTGTCGATGCTGGACCAATAGTGACGCAGGAACCAGTGCCGGTGTACGAAGACGACGACCACGACCAACTGAAACGGCGTGTCCGTGAGGACGCCGAATTCCTCGCGTATCCCCGCGCTGTGCGATGGGTCGCCGATGGTCGGATCGAAATCGACCACGAGACGAAGACAGTGACTGTTGACGGTGACACAGGTGGCAGGTTCCCGGAACGCCGGCTGGAATCGGCTGACAGACTTCGATCGCTTCGATACGGTGAAAACCCACATCAAGAGGCGGCACTATACGCTGACGACACGTGTAAAGAAGCCAACGTCGTCGGAGCCGACCAACTGAATCCCGGGGCAAAGGCACTGTCGTACAACAATTACAACGACGCTGACGCTGCGGTGAACCTGATCAAAGAGTTCGATGACCCTGCCGCCGCGGTGATCAAACACGCCAATCCAACGGGCTGTGCCACGGCTGATACGTTGTCGGCGGCATATGACGATGCACTCTCGACGGACGAGAAGAGCTCATTCGGCGGAATCGTGGCGCTGAATCGCGAGTGTGATGCTGCAACCGCTGAGGCTGTTGTCGACTCCTACAAAGAGATTGTGCTCGCGCCAGGGTACACAGACGCGGCACTGGACGTGGTGACGGCTCAAGAGAATCTGCGCGTTCTTGATGTTGGATTGTTGAAAGGCAGAGCCGACCGAGATGCAGACCGACTCACCGAAACCTCGCTGGTTGGCGGCCGACTCGTGCAGGAACGCGATCTTCAGGCCCCGACCGCTGCTGATCTCGAGGCAGTGACCGACCGGACTCCGAGTGACTCCGAAATTGAGACCATGCTGTTCGCCTGGCGAGTGCTTAAACACGTGAAATCCAACGGAATCGTCTTTGCAACCGACACTGAGACAGTTGGCGTCGGGATGGGACAGGTGAGCCGGGTTGATGCCGTGTCACTGGCGACAATGAAAGCGAACAAGGACGCGGCAGGGAAGTCGCCCGAGGGTTCGATCATGGCCTCGGATGCGTTCTTTCCGTTTCCGGACGGTCTCGAGAAGGCAGCCGATGCGGGGATTACGGCGGTCATCCAACCTGGTGGCTCCGTCAACGATGAAGATGTGATTGCTGCTGCGAATGCGCACGATATTGCGATGGTGTTCACCGGCGGGCGCGCGTTCCGTCACGGGTGATTCGTGTGCAGTATCGTCTCTAAGTGTGATGAGATGAACTGAACATCGCCCCGAACAACTCACGCTCGCCAGCGGTGACAGTTCACGACTGTCTCTGTCGGGGCAAAATCTGGTGTTATCGACGGGGCGGGGAAGGCGAGCACTTCGGGTCCTTCCACCCGAAGGCGATGGGACGCGACTTCTTGTCCGGATAGCCGAGAACTGCTGTGCTGTGTCCTGGCTCAGCCAACGAGTTTGAGACGGGCCACATGAGAGTCTGCGCCGACTCTCCCGTCCGTTACGCATAAGGGAAGCGCCGGTCACCGGAATATATGCACTACAACGAGGCGGCTGAGTTTCTTTTCGGCTTGCGGCGGTTCTCTGTGAGTCCGGGGACAAAGTCAGTCGCGGCCCTTCTTGAGCATCTCGACAATCCCCACGACGAGGTGCCGTTCGTTCAAATCGCAGGGTCGAATGGGAAAGGGAGTACTGCCCGAATGACCGAATCCATCTGCCGAGAGGCCGGACTGGAAACGGGACTGTACACATCACCACATCTTGACGACCTTTCTGAACGGATCCGCGTGGACGGCCGGCAGATCACTGACGAGGCGATGACGAACTTTGTCTCGGAAGTGAAACCCTGGCTGATTGAGCAGGCAGCCACAGGGACACCGCTCACGTTTTTCGAGGTAGTGACGGCGATGGCGATTCACGAGTTTGCCCGTCGCGATGTCGACATTGCGGTGCTGGAGGTAGGTCTCGGCGGAGAGTACGACGCCACCAGCGTTGTCGATCCGGTCGTGACCGCAGTGACGAACGTTTCCCTCGAGCACACGGCTGTTCTCGGTGACACAATCACAGAGGTCGCCCGGACCAAATCCCGAATCGCGGCTGACGGGACGCCACTGGTGACAGCTGCTGATGGGGAAGCGCTGGCGACGATCCGTGAGGTGGCTCCAACCGTTAGCGTCGTCGGGCCGGACGGCGTCGTGGACGCGACCTACCAGGGTCGGATCACACACGCTGATTCCCGGATTCGGCTGACAACCGCTGACCGGGAGATCGATGCCCGACTCCCACAGGTGGGTGCCCACCAAGCCACGAACGCTGGAGTGGCATTTGCGCTCGCAGAACACGCAGTCGCCGCCGTGCGCGGTGATGGTAATCCTACGCTCCCGGCACCGACTGTTAGATACGGGCTCGCCCGCGCTGGCTGGCCTGGACGGTTCGAAGTCATGAGTGATGAGCCTCTGCTCGTCTTAGACGGGGCGCATAACCCGGCCGCCTGTGACGTGTTAACAGGAACACTGAGTGATTACAACTACGACCAACTTCATCTCGTTTTCGGAGCGATGCACGACAAAGAACTCGCGCAGATGGTCGAGCGGCTTCCAGCCCCAGACACTGCGATTACGTGTGCGCCCGCACTCGACCGGGCAGCAGACCCCGCGGTCCTCTCTCGGGCGATCGAGAACGCCGGTGTTGCTGCGGTCGACACTGGTGAGTCTGTCGTCGGGGCACTCCGACAGGCTACGGATGTCGCCGACCCAGACGATTGCATCCTTGTGACCGGCTCACTGTACGCGGTCGCAGAGGCGCGCACCCCGTTCACTCAGGCCCCTATCCCGAAGCAGTTCGCCGACGCAGACGGTGCAGAACAGTCTCTCCGCGCAGCGGACGCGACCGCCAGTGAGGCTCGTCTCGCGCGCGACCGGATGGTCCACAACGTGGTGAAACTCCGTATTGAGCGCCGGCAGGCGACGATTCTGAAACAGGAACTCGCCCGTCTCGGCGGCGAGTGTGTCATCTCGACAATCGACCGGGAGGCTGAACCCGTCGATGTTGTTCTGGCTGGCACTCTCCGGCAGTTCCAGCAGCTGATTGACCTCCTCTCGGACAGTCAAGACGGGCTTCCCGGGATTGGCGAAGAGATCGCCGCACGGCTGGACACAGAGTCTGAGACCGACCGAGGGTATCCGTGGGAGTCGGGGACGGCCGTGATGGGAGTGCTCAATGTAACTCCCGACTCGTTCCACGACGGGGGCACCCACGAGGCACTTGAGGATGCTGTCGCGGGCTCGCGAGCGATGGTGGAGGCGGGTGTCGATATAATCGATGTCGGCGGGGAGAGTACGCGCCCAGGTGCGGAGCCGGTCCCGGTGGACGAGGAAATCGACCGGGTGATTCCGGTCGTGAGGGCGGTCGCAGATGTAACAGGAGTCGGCGATGGTGATGTGTTGATCTCGGTTGACACCCGGAAACCTGAGGTCGCAGAGGCCGCGTTGGACGCGGGTGCAGACATTATTAACGACGTGACTGGGCTGATGGACCCCCGTATGCGCGAGTTAATCGCCGACAGAGATGTGCCGACGGTCATCATGCACAGCATCGACGCACCGGTCGTCCCGGACAGGCAGGTCGAATACGACGATGTCGTGGAGGATGTCATCCACACACTCTCCGAGCGGCTCCTGTTGGCCGAGAAGGCGGGAATCTCCCGAGATAACGTAATTATCGACCCCGGTCTCGGATTTGGCAAAAAAGCCGCCGAGAGTTTCGAGTTATTGGGCCGACTCGACGAGTTTGACGCACTCGGCTGTCCGATTCTCGTCGGCCACTCACACAAGTCTATGTTCGGAGCAATCGGCCGCGAGGACGGCGAGCGACTGCCGCCGACGCTCGCTGCCACTGCACTGGCGGCTGAACACGGCGCAGATATCGTCCGGGTTCACGACGTGGCCGAAAATGTCTCGGCAATCGATGTCGTCTCGGCGGCTGCAGGCGATCTGACAGAAGAATAGTAGAGACCCACCCCTGTGATCATCCAGAGAAGCTATCGGGAAATCATCTCGATCTGCCGTCTCTTCCCGTACTGTTGTGCGACTTTTCGCCGTCAGTCGTCGAATTCCACAGAGACTCTCCCAGAGTATCACAGGAGTCAGAAGAGCTGAAAGAGTGAACAGAGACTATCTCACGGGAGCGAGTCTCCCGAGGAAACACAACCTCCAAGCGCCAGGCGGACAAAATTACCGTATGTACGAGACCGCGTACCCTTACCCCGATGGCGACGCGACGGCCGCGCGTCACGCCCAGACCGCCGCCCGGTACGGGTACGACGGTCTCGTCGTCCGGACTGATATCGACGAGAGTCTCACAGCCATCCGAGACCAGTACGGGATCGACATCGTCGATGGTGTCGAAATTGATGTGGATCGCCCAGAAGAGGCCGGGAGAATCGTCGGTGATGTCCGGAAGGAATCTGAACTCGTGAGCGTTCTCGGGGGAAGTGACCGGCTCAACCGGTTTGCCGTCGAGCAGGATCGTGTCGACGTTCTGTCTCGGCCGATGGACGGTGGCGATTTCAATCATGTCTTAGCGAAGAAGGCGGCTGTTCACGGCACTCGCGTGGAATTCGATTTCGGCCCGCTCCTCCGGTCGTCTGGTGGCCGCCGAGTCCGGGCGCTACGCAGTCTCCGGAAACTCCGCGAACTCGTCACCAACTCTGAGACTCCGTACGTGGTCACTGCGAGTTCGCGATCACACTTCCATCTGCGTGCACCACGCGAAATTGTGGCCGTC
Organism: Haloferacaceae archaeon; assembly: GCA_028274825.1. Lineage (GTDB taxonomy): Archaea > Halobacteriota > Halobacteria > Halobacteriales > Haloferacaceae > J07HR59. The sequence continues at coordinate 4,195 of JAQCMZ010000353.1, read as the reverse complement.
GGCAAGCAGGCTGGTTTCGAAGCGGAGTGGCTTCGTGACGGACTCGCCGAGTGGGGTGAGATTGCAGCGCAGAATCGGCGCCGACTCTCCGGGGATTTCATAGCACCCGGTACCAAACGCGGAAGACATGAAGAAGACCCGTGAGGAACATGCCGAACGATTCTCTGCGAAAGCACCGACATATGACGGATCTCACTCTCCTACCTACGAGGCGTGCGCGTCGTTAACTGTCGACCACGCGGCGCCGACTACAGACGAGACGGTGTTGGATCTCGGAGCAGGGACCGGAGCAATCGGGTTGACAGTGGCGGCCGACGCTGGTGAGGTTATTCTCAGAGACATTAGCGAGGGGATGCTTGGGCAGGCCCGACAGAAGGTGGCTACTCGGGAGTTGGGAAACGTCGCAATTGGAACCGGCTCGTTCCGGGAGCCCGATTACGACGACTCCGTGGACGTCGTCGTGTCCAATTTCGCTCTGCACCACCTCTCTGACGAACAAAAACGTGAGGCAATCGCTAGGATGGCTGAGTACAACCCACGCCGAATTGTCTTGGGAGATGTGATGTTTTTTACAGGCCCCGATTCCGAGGCTCAGTTCTACGACCCTGACGTGGATGACCCGGCGACGGTCGGCACTCTCCTGGAGGCGTTTACAGACGCTAACTACGCGATAGTCGCCGCTGAGGCTGTCGCAGGTCAAGCCGGGGTCCTCGTTAGTGTCCCCCGCACAGAGCTTTCAGCCAGCCGAGAGCGCGCTGAGGAGGTGTGAGCGTGTGAAACATCTCCCAAAGCACCTGCGACCGCGATGGCGCTATCTCGGCGTCGAAATCGAGTCGTGGATGGGGGTCACAATTGACCGGTCGGATTTCCAGCAATCACTGTGGTATGCCGCAGGGAACCTCCTTGGCGATCCCGGGAGCGCTGACGCCGACTTGTCGGTGTACGGTTTCGATCACGATACTGCAAGCGGGTCGGGAGCCGCGATTATCCGGGTTCGCCGAGAGTGTGTCGCATCCGCCCGTGCCGCACTGGCATGTGTCAATCGTATCGATGATGTGCCGGTCGGTCTGCGAGTTCGAGGGACTTCAGGAACTGTCAAAGCCTGCAGGGAACGCTACTGCCCCCAACTGGAGGCTGCCACGGAGAAGACGCGACAACAAAGGTATTTAGGACGCGCGGGTGAATCTATTACACAGAGAGACGTGGCGTTCGACGGATCTGATGGACGAGCAAGAATACGCGGCGACGCGTGTGATGTCGACACCCCCGATGACGTCGTTGGCGCCACGAGGCTCGATATTGAGTGATACTATGCAGGGAAATGCACAACAGCAGGCGTATGACCGCGGGATTACCATCTTTTCCCCCGACGGCCGACTCTATCAGGTTGAGTATGCCCGTGAGGCCGTCAAACGCGGCACCGCGAGCGTCGGTGTCCGGACGAAAAAGGGAGTCGTACTGGCAGCAGATAAACGCTCTCGGTCGCCGTTAATGGAACCGGACAGTGTCGAAAAACTCCACAAAGCCGACGACCACATTGGAATCGCCTCAGCCGGCCACGTAGCTGATGCACGTCAATTGATTGACTTTGCGCGCCAGCAGGCGCAGGTGAATCGACTCCGATTCGGCGAACCTGTCGGTGTGGAGACGCTCACGAAAAACGTCACTGACAATATCCAGCAGTATACCCAGGTTGGAGGTGCTCGACCGTTTGGCGTCTCGCTTATTATCGCTGGTATCAAAAACGGCACTCCCCGGCTCTTCGAGACGGATCCCTCTGGCACCCCATACGAGTGGAAGGCACTGTCGATTGGCGCCAATCGCAGTGAAACACGCGAGTATCTCGAAGACGAATTCGAAGACGAACTCTCGCTGAAAGGCGGCATGAGTCTCGCACTCGAAGCGCTCGCACAGGAAGAGGACACAAAACTGAGCCCCGAAGGTGTCGCTGTGTCTACCGTCACTGCCGACGATGACAATGAATACCGCGAACGCACTAACGAGGAACTCGAAGAACTTCTCGCGGAATTTGACCTGCTTGAGACTGAAGACGCCGAAGACGCATCCGACGAGTAACGCTCACTCTGAGATCTGACCTGTGATCGGGGATCGATCTGACGTGGTATTTTTGGGTCGGATTCTTGTAGTATCAGTCCTCAGCTATCGAACAATGAGCAGTGTATCCCGCGTACGTGAACTCGGACCGCATTACCTGGCGATGCTGCTGTGTGGAGTTGCCATGGTCGGGAGTATCCGATTCGTCTCTGGCGGTGCTGTCCTCGTCGCAGAGTTCTTCGCCATGCTCATTATTGCCTTTTGTTACCCGTTTGCCGTCCGCCGACTCGGATACGCCCCCGAATCGTGGCTGTGAGGAGACACTCACGAGCAAATCCCGCTGTCTACCCCCCGCACCCCGAGGTCACTCGTGAGCGAGACTCTCGCCGGTATCGAAGCTGTCGAGACTGAGCCGGCCGCATTACGACCCATCCACGACTTACTCGTGGACTGTCTGGCCGACTCGCTTGGCTTTCAGCGTCTTCTGTTCTGTGTGGGTATTCATCGATACGCGGACTCACAACGACGACACTGAGCGTCGGTATATTGAATACCCACACCCAACTACGGGCTTCATATCGAGGTGATCCGCTAGAATGCCTGTTATAACCGAAGTTCAATTTTCTCACGTTCACGGTGCGCTCTCAGATACGTTCGATGCACGTCCCGAACTCGGTGTTACGGTCATCGGTGAGCGGAGCACTGATCCAGACCACGATACCTATCTCATCCAATTCGACTCGGATGATACTGCATTGATCGAGGAGTTGTTGACGGCGGATACGAGTGTCCGGGAAGCAACACGGATGACCAGAATCAAACAGCGCAACCTATGGAGTGTCTCGTTCGCCACGGAAACGGAGTTACTCTCGCCGATAGTGACCGGCGAAGGTGGATTAGTGATGGACGCTCGGCGTAACAGTGACCCAGAGGTCGTCGGCTGGCACGAACGGTGGCTGGTCCCAAACCCAGAGGCGGTCAACACGATCTGGGATCAGGCCCGTGAGGCGGGATTTGACTTCGAGATATGTGAATTGCTCTCTGAGTCTCGTATCGACGCGACTCACCCGGAGCGGCACATGATCACCGACGCACAACGGGAAGCGATCAAAACGGCATACACAGAAGGATACTTCTCTGAACCTCGGGATGCGTCACTCGCGGATCTCGCTGACGCTCTTGATCAGTCTCCCTCAGCGGTCGGGGGTCGGGTCCGACGCGGCATGAAGACACTCATCGCACGAACACTAGTAGTGAATGACAGTGACCAGTGATTACCCGGCACACCCAATCTGGAGAGTGGCAAATCCGACCGTTCACCAACCTGCATGGGCGATGAGACTCGACACGTGCCCGCTATGCTCTCGTCTCTGCGTAAGTTAATCCACCTCTATACTGATTAACAAAACGTCTCAGTGAACTGAAACGAGTCGGCAGCCGAAAAACGCGTCTTTCCGTTGTCTCTGCCATCTAGGGTCCCCACGGCTTCCGTGACCTCACATAGGAGTGGACTTTCAGCGTTGGCTCCCGTTCGAGCCTCAGGTGAGATACGCGAATATCTGCCGGTTACGGTCCTAATCCGACTGTTTCGGTGCACGCCGACGGGTGCGCTTCCATCCCCCTCAGTGTGAGTGCCGCGGAGATGTTACAATGTATGCTATTCATGCATGGCTGTCTGGGAGTCGGTCTGCTGCGGTACGATGGTGAGTGTCTCTCTCGTGTCGGCCTTTCTCCACTGGTAAACGGGTGGGTCTCCGCCCTGTACCAGCATGAGACATCGTACTGCGGGCGAGGCGCGTGCCCACGGCTGCAGTCGTGGGGGGAAATCTCAGACCAGGCGATTAGTACTCGCATCTCGTCCCGCTTGACTGTAGACTGGTAATTTATTTCGTTTGACATATACAGCTCAGTCAACTGTGTTAATCACGAACTCGATATCGCTCTGCTGAATTTCGATGCCTAGACTCCGATGGCCAGCGTTTGGAGGGGTCTCCCATCGATAATCATCAGTGATACCATCGTCGGTGCTAATCATTACCTGGTATGTTTCGCCGGTCTGGATGTCGTATTCGGCGGCGTAATCGCCGCTGCCGGGAGGTTTGACAGTAACACATTCGTCAACGAGTGGCTCCTCGCTTGT
>JAQCMZ010000347.1 GCA_028274825.1 Haloferacaceae archaeon | reverse complement strand
GGCAAGCGGAGTAGGCAGAGCAGAGTAGTTCACGGATGAGTCTCTAGAAGCCATCAGCAGTGGAGCCCGAACTCAGTCTCGAGTGTCTCGTGCCATTCTTCAGGAGAGATTGTGCGGCTGCGTTCCGTCGGCGGCGTATCGGTCAGTATCGACTCAGTGAGCCTGTCTCCGGAAAGCCGGCGGTGGCCCGTCTCGGTCGCGATTGTCACGACTGGGTCACCGGTAAATGTCGACTCTGGGGCGGTCTGAAGATAGTCGTTCGTCGCGCGAAAATACACGAGTTCACACGGGTCGTCACTGAACACATACCGGGTTGCCCAGTCCGGTTCAGTTGGAGCAAGATACTCCGCACGGAACGTCTCGTCGGGACGGTCACTACCGACGACTCGCCACGTCACGCCCACTTCGTCGGTGACAGCTTCGCCACTGAGAGGGGTTGGCCGGCGCATCGCCGGTGTCCCCATGCCGACATCGACTATGTATCGTTGATCGAGGGTGACGATATTCGTGTGATGATTCGCGGGGGGCCCGGCGCCGTCGTCACCGACGATCCTGGCAGGGATGCGGTCAATCTTGTAACCAAGCGCAGCGAGGAACGAGTGGTACAGTCCGTTGAGTTCGAAACAGTATCCACCCCGTTCTCGTTCGAGAATTTTCTCGTGAAGCTGTGGAACCGACAACACAATCCCGTCGTCACTCCCCATGTCGGTAGGATCGCCGACAATGGCGAGATTTTCGAAAGGCACCGAGGTTACGTGCGCTCGCTGGAGGCGAGCAAGCGTGTCTCGATCCGTCCGTGTCACCGAGTCGGGCTCGATACCAATCCGGGTATGATACTCCTCAATAGCGATTTGGCTGGTGGATTCGTTTCGAACGCGTGGATCCTGGTGATTCGGTCCCGCCGCTGGAGCAGGCTCATCGGCCATGTCTAACACAACAAGTGACAGCGTATTCAGTTTCTGCCTTCTCAGAGCCGCTGGGAGTAGCGTGTGATTACAGCGTGACGGCGCGTTGAAGTGAGCTGTCGAATTGTGACGATATCGACTGCGCGGCTAGCATATCTGTGGGGTCACAGATAGAACGGAAATATCGCCGGTCAGAGTCTCCAACTCGTGACAAGCGGCATCTGGACGGATATCGTCGGTCAGTAGTCCCACTCTTGAGTTTCTCCATCATCTGTCTCAGTGTTACTGTCGACAGGTTCGGTAGTCGTGTTTTTCGAACCCGATTCGACGAGTGGTTCGTCGGCTCGGGACTTGTGGATCTCGAAGGGGCCGTCAGCAAACATTTCCGGGTTCTCACTCGTGCGATCATCCCGTTCGAAGAGATACGTGAAGAACCCAAACAGCGGGACCAACAACGAAACGAGCGCCCACTTGCGGGGGTCCATGTCATGCTGCTGGGCGTCGATATACGCGTATCCTGACATCGCGACCAACCACGCGGGCGGGAGACCAATCAGAATCCCCCAGACCAGCGTGTCATCTCTAACAGGAATTCGGAAACGTGTGATATAGTATCGTCGGCATACTCACGCCTACTTTCGAAATCCTTTTGTCTCGTTTCAGCATTCTTTGTCTTGCGCCGCCTTAGCTCAGTTCGGGAGAGCACTCGACTGAAGATCGAGCTGTCCCTGGTTCAAATCCGGGAGGCGGCATCCTGCTTTCGCTCGAATACTACATCAGAGGATACTCACGAAATCGTAATCCGATTCCGCAAAAACTCACTCAGCTAACTACCTGCGGTGTCGACACTCGGCTTCAGCTGTTGACGACCGTTAGTG
>JAQCMZ010000344.1 GCA_028274825.1 Haloferacaceae archaeon | reverse complement strand
GTTCCGGTTCCTGAAGCGCTCCTGTGTCAGTATCGCGAGGAGAGCGGATTAACACTCGAGGAGACAGCAAAGACGACCGGAATCGAGACGGCAGTGATTCGCGAATTCGAGGCTGGCGAGCGATCGGCGGCAACACGCACACAACTGCGTCGGCTCTGCGACAGGTACGCCACTGCAGGGGCAGATACCGCGCGGCTCGATCAGGTACTCACTGGAGACGTGCAGTTCGAGCGCGTGGAGTCAGTCACAGCCACCGATCGTGTAGAGCCTACCTACGACCTCGAGGTGCAACCACGGGGGCGGACAATCGAGAACTTCCTGGGCGGGCGTGGCGGGGTTTTCCTCTCGAATACCGCCGGCCTGTGCGATCCCGGATATCGGGGGCAGATTACCCTCGAATTATCGAATCTTGGAACGGCACCGGTTTCTCTCTCGCCGGGAATGCGCGTGTCGCAGCTGACGTTCACACAGCTTTCTAGCCCCGCTGACCGTCCCTACGGCGCCGAACGCGGGTCGAAATACCAAGATCAGGACGGACCGCAAGCCTCGCGAATCGGCTCTGATCCTGAGTTCGATAAGCCATCGGATCAACAGGAGTCGTCCGATATCGATGATGACGACGGTGATGGGCCAGAGGCCGATTCAGTATGAAATTCATCGAGGAAATCGTCGTCGAAGAGTTCCTACCGACAGTGCGTTCGATGCTCGCGAGCGAACTGCGGGAGCGCGGATATACGCAGCGAGAAATCGCCGATGCGCTCGGCGTCTCCCAGTCGGCCGTCTCGAAGTACGCTCACGGAGCTGTCGCTCACAACGAACGCATCGCGAGCGACAGTCGTGTCAGAGAGATTGTTGACACGGTGGCGGATGGCCTCGTCTCGGGGGATCTGAGTCAGGTGGCCGCACTCGTCGAAATTGAAGTGTTGATTCGACGCCTCGAAGACGGCGATACGCTGGCACAGCTCCACGAAGAAGAGATGCCGGCGCTGGCTAACACTGACGTTGAGTTCACCGTTCACGACCCCGACAGTGGACTCCGCCAGCGAGAACAGACGCTCGCATCGGTTCGGCGAGGGGTCAGAACGATAACGACTTGTTCGGGGTTTGCGAGCCTGATCCCAAATGTCGGGAGCAACGTCGCCGAGTGTCTTCCGGGCGCCACAACAATCGATGATGTCGCTGCGATTCCAGGCCGACTGGTCGACGTAAAGGGACGGGCGATGGTTCCTGGCGACCCGGAATTCGGAACGTCAGAACACGTTGCGTCAGTGCTACTGGCAGCACAAGCAGTGGAAGTCGACACCCGAGGAGCGATGAATCTCCGCTACAGCGAGAGCCTCATTGATCGGCTCGAGAAGAGCTGTCTGACAATCGAGTTTGACGCAGACGGACACACGGCAAATAATGTTGTCGAAGCGCTGACCGACCGTGAGGTCCACCTCCCGCTGGCGCTGTATCAGACCGGTGCTGTCGGCGTTGAACCGATTATCTACATCCTTGCCGGCAGTGCACCTGCGGCCGCCCAGATTGCTCGAGACCTCGTGTGAACTCCCCCACGAGTGCGACCACAGACGTTCCACCCGGCGGGGATAACTGAAAGAAATCCCGCTCTCGAGAATTCCTGGCTGATATCTGACATACAGCGGCTATCCGTGTCTGCAGACCTGTTTTCTTCTGGCGGAGTCTGAGCGAGACGTTTCCCCTGTCTGCTAAGTTGTCTGGACCCACAGAGTCGGTATGAGCGACTCGACAACACAGGCTGGCGAATTCTACACTCGGTGGGCGAGCCTGTATGACCGGCTTGCAACAGAGGCTCCGTTAGTGTCGCGGCTCCGGGCAGCATTGGCTGAGGCTCTCGGACCCAATACTGGTGACGTGGTGGTAGAGATGGGCTGTGGAACCGGCGCGAATCTCCCGTATTTCCGGGAGCGTGTCGGACCAGCGGGCACGGTGATCGGAGTAGACGTCTCTCGTGGAGTCATTGATCGAGCCCGAACACGAATCGAGCAGAACGGCTGGGAGAACGTCCATCTGGTACGGGCCGACGCCACTCGCCCGCCCGTATCTGGGCTCGCAATTCCAGGACTCTCCGAGTCCGGGTCCGGGTCCGAATCTGAATCTGAATCTGAATCTGAGCCTGTGCCTGTCTCAGATACCGAGTCCATTGCTGAATCCAGTGAGACTCCGATAACACAGTTCCCGCCGGGCGCCGGCGAAGTAGATTGTATTGCGGCGTCGTTCGTCTCGGGGATGCTCACCAATCCGGGGGAGACCGTCAATCGCTGGGCAGAGCTTCTCGAAGAGGATGGTCGCCTCGCAGTCATGGATCTGGCCCGAAGCACGACCCGGCTCGGACGGGTGATTAATCCGCTGTTTCGTGTCGTGGTTCGAGCGGGGTCACCTCCAGGAACGCGAACGGCTTCCGGAGTGACTGCCATGCTCGATCAGCGCGTCCGCGATGCACATTATCGGGTACATGAGCGATGTCGTACCGCCTCAACCAAGCGATATCTCTGTGGATTCGTGCGGATCTCGGCAGGGACTGTGCACGTGGCCTCTGAATCCGGAAAGTGAGCCGTTATCATGATTGCTTGCAGTCTCGCCATAGGAGCAAGAATCCGGACAACAGAAACAGACCGATCCGGGCCAGACAGACCAGTGGTCATGGGGAATCCGGTAACACACTGGGTGATCCGCGCGACCCGAGGGAAACGCGACGAGAACTCCCCGACGCTCGGGTGCAGAGATCACTCTGGTATTACTCGAGTCACTCCCACCCTTCGGTGACGATTGCCGTCTCACTGACATCGTGCTCGGCCAGCAACTCTTTGGTCCCGTTTACCATCGGCGGCACACCACAGATGTAGTAGTCGCGGTCATCGTTGATTTCCTCGAAGATTTCTGGGAGGTGCTCCTGTGCGTACCCCTCACGGCCAGACCACGACTCCCGTGAGAGAACGTATTCGAGAGAGACAGACGCATCACTCGCGAGGAATTCGAGCAGTTCGGTCCCTAACAGGGTTTCCTGTCTTTTGTCCCCCAGCACGACTGTGGCATCTGACCCACCGTCTTGGAGGTACTGATCAAGTAGCCCAACCATCGGGGTGATGCCGGTCCCGGTTGCGATAAACACCACCGGGCGGTCTGCAGATCGTAAGGTGAGATTGCCCGAGAGATCGGGACGAACAGAGACAGTGTCGCCAGGCGCTTGATCGTTGAGCCATGCAGAGACGTTTCCGTCTTCGTACCCGCGGACGAGAAGCATAATTCGCTTTGGGCCGGTCTTCATCACACTGTACGGCTTCGCGGATTGGCGGCCATGCTCCGTTTCTGGCTTCGAGACGACAGTATGGTGGCCCGGGAGACCGGTGAACGCCGCATCCGGGTC